>NZ_JBIQOC010000021.1:0-9057 GCF_044130295.1 Acinetobacter uliginosus
TATATTTATTTGGTGCAAAGCCAAATGAGGACACGTCCTAGGGCCTATTATCATTTGATGTAAATATTTCATTCTTCTAATCTATTGAATTAAAATATCTTACATATCCCTTCCAAAATTAAGTTTTCTAGTATGTATGTCAAGTAGAGTCATAACTGATGAAATTTGGGTGCAAATCCAAAATACCATGCAATTTTATGGCTGCTACCATTCACCTAATAGCAAAAATATTATGGAAGCCATTTTATTGAAAATTCGAACACGGGTACCCTTGGCGTGGTATTCCTAGAGATCTTTGTCCATGGCAAACAGCCTATAAGTATTTCAATCGCTGGGCAAGTAAAGGGCCTATGGGAGAATTTTTTAAACTACGAGGCATATTCGTGAAATTGATCGAGATCATAAAATGATTGCTATCATTCCGACAAAATCAAATAGCAAAAAACCAAATATGGACTTTGATTGCTACTTCTATCGTCTAAGGCATCTTGTGGAAAATGTCTTTACTCACTTAAGATATTTTCGTTGTATTCCCTCTCATTTTAAAAAGTTAGCTCGCTATTAATATTGAAAATATATAAATAATTCAATTATTTAGTTAAAATAATGCTGAAGTTATTGAAATTGGAATATTTATACCAAATGAAGATGAATACGATTTCTGAAAGTTTTAATTGAGAAGACCGCATTCTCAAAAGAGTATTGTTGTATTTTAAAAATTTCCAATAGGCTGCTTCGACTTTCTGAAAAAAGTCATCGATCATGCAGAAAAAAATATGTAAAATCGAACATTCTGGCTGAATGTGTAGGTTGTGTGGTAACTCCTAATAGTTTTCAGCTACCTTTTTTCAAGCGAATTTCTTATCCGTGATTCCGGTTACTTATGATGCGGTTATTCTGGTCGTTGCCCAACAGCAGGTTGTTTAAAGAGGTGGGGCACCCAATATTCGTGTTTTAGGCAAGTCTGAGCATGTGCTTTATGATCTGAAATATCTGCTGTCTCAGTCTAAAGTTGATATCCGCTTATAAGCTGTGTTTTAGGAAAAATCATGAATGCATTTAATAAAACCTGTGAGCAATTGCGACAACAGCCGAAAACCTGGCTGGTCACGGGGGTTGCCGGTTTTATTGGCTCCAATCTGTTAGAAACACTATTAAAACTTGATCAAACTGTTATTGGTTTGGATAGCTTCGCTACCGGTCATCAACATAACTTAGATGAAGTGCAGTCATTGGTCAGTGCAGCGCAATGGGCAAAATTCACCTTTTATGAAGGGGATATCCGCAATCTGGAAGACTGCCAAAAAGCCTGTGCCGGTGTGGATTATGTTCTGCATGAAGCAGCGTTGGGTTCTGTACCACGTTCAATTGCTGACCCGATTACCACTAATGCCACCAATATCAGCGGCTTCCTGAACATACTGACTGCTGCGCGTGATGCCAAAGTTTCCAGCTTTACCTATGCAGCCAGCAGCTCAACCTATGGCGACCATCCGGCATTGCCGAAAGTTGAAGAAAACATTGGCAAGCCTTTGTCACCTTATGCCGTGACCAAGTATGTCAATGAGCTTTATGCCGATGTGTTTGCCAAAATTTATGGCTTTAAAGCGATTGGCTTACGCTACTTTAATGTATTTGGACAGCGCCAGGATCCGAACGGGGCCTATGCGGCAGTGATTCCGAAATGGACCGCAGTCATGATTGCCGGTGATGATGTGTTTATCAATGGTGATGGTGAAACCAGCCGGGATTTCTGCTTTATCGATAACACGGTACAAGCCAATATCTTGGCGGCAACCACGCAAGATGATGCAGCCAAAAACCAGGTTTATAATGTCGCAGTGGGAGACCGTACTACATTGAATGATTTGTATCGAGCGATTCAGTCTGCACTTGCTGAAAATGGCGTGAATTACAGTAAAGATCCAGTATACCGTGACTTCCGTGCTGGAGATGTACGTCATTCACAAGCCAGCATTGCCAAAATTGAACAAGCCTTGGGTTATGCACCTGAGTTTCCAATCGATGCTGGTATTCAGCTGGCCATGCGCTGGTACGTTAATAATCTGACATGATTGCGCGTATTTTAGCCAAATATCAATCGATTGGCTTAATCACGTCGAGTTTATTGGTAGGTGCGATAATTACATTTATCGCACTTCCTTTTTTAACGCGTCTGTATTCGGTTCAGGATTTTGGTGAATACGGTATTGCCTTGGCCGTGGTAAGTGTTCTGTCGACCATTGCCAATTTGCGTCTCGACCAAGCCTTACTGGTCGCCGAAGAGCAGGACAAGAAAAGCCTGATTTTTGAAGGGACGATGTTCTCTGCTGCTATTGTGGCGGTCAGTGCCATCATCTTAAGTTTTATTTTTGATGTGGCTGTGGTCGCTGCAATTTGCAGTGGAGTGTTGGTCAATACACTGATTCAAACTATCTATAACTATAAATTTGCCGCGCATGCCGAATATTTCTGTGCCGGACTGAATATTTTGCGTAGCCTGATTGTGGTGCTGGTACAGCTAGGTTTGCCTTTCTTGATGAGCATCAGTCTGGTCAATAGTTACAGTGTCAGTTCGTTGCTGATGTTACTGTTTATATTGATTTATATGGTAAAAAATCAGCTTTATCAGGTCAGTTGGCAGGCATTTAAGCACTATCAGGATTTTATTTATTCCAATACGCCACATGCATTGCTGAACAGCTTTTCGCATAACTTACCTTATTATGTGGTCTCGCATTTTGTCGGTGTCCAGGCTATGGGCTTCTATGCCATTGTGGAGCGGACTTTGCGGGTGCCGATTAATTTAATGTCGCAAACCATTCGCCAGTTTTTTATCCGCAAATTTAAACATCTGGAAAATAGTCAGGAAGCCCTGAAAAGCAGTGTACTACTGAGTCTGCTGTCTTTGCCGCTGTTTGCCGTGTTTTTTGTGCTGCCAGAATCCCTGTATTTATGGGTATTTGGCAAAGACTGGGTCGGCATCTCTACCTATTTCCAGATTTTGGCCTTGGGCTATTGGGCCATTTTTTGTAATCCGCCCTGTTCGGCCTTCCTGATTGCACAGCGTAGTAGCCATGTGCTGTTTAGATTGCAGATTATTGAGTTATTGATTAAATTCATTTTATTTTTCGGCCTGTATCTATTGGTAGAAGATAAAATTTATATGCTGCTTGCCGTACCGGTTGCCCTGATTTTTTATAACTTTGCCATTTTATTCTCTGTGTGGAGTAGCAAAAAGTGATGTTTTTTAAAGCTTTAAAACTCATGAACTGGTTCACTGCACAATGCCGCAAGGTTGTTTATAATCAGGCCTTTGCTACCCGGTTTAAATATTTTGGCAAAGGCACTACGCTTGAAATTGCAGGTCAGGTGCGTATGGGTAAAAATGTCTATATCGGTGATCAGGTCAGCCTGATTGTGGAACCAGGCGCAACGCTCAACATTGCCGATAACAGCTTTATTGGTGAAAGTTGTTATATCAAATGTTTTGGTGGCAATATCAGTATTGGTCAGGATGTCAGCATGAATTCCAAGTCATTTATCAATGGCTGTGGAGGAGTCAGCATTGGTGACAATACCCGTATTGGCACGCAAAGTATCATTATTGCCAGTAACCATAAATTTGATGATCCGGATATCTTGGTGAAAGACCAGATTACCAAGCAGGGGGTCAGCCTGGGGGGAAATATTTGGCTGGGTGCCCGGGTGACAGTTCTGGATGGTGTCAATATTCCGGACAACAGTGTAATTGGAGCGTGCAGTCTGGTTTCCAAAACGCTTGCCGAGCCGGGAATATATGTCGGCATTCCTGCCAGAAAAATCAAATAAGCCTGGCAACGCAATTATATGCCTGAAGCCAATTTAGGCGTAAAATAGCCCACTTCTCGCATTTTTTGTTTTGCTGCTCTAAAGGTCATGCGCATGACATTGATAAAATCCGTCTTCAATACACTCTTTGACCTGGTCTATTTCATGGCCAAAGGCAGTGTGGCTTATGCGCGGAAAAAAGGTGTCAGCGTAGGTGAACACTGCCGAATTTATATTAAAAGCTGGGGCTCGGAACCCTTTCTGATTTCTATCGGCGATCATGTTACCGTAACTTCCGGGGTGAAATTTATCACCCATGATGGCAGTACCTGTCTGGTCAAAGACCAGCACGGCAAACGCTATCAACGCTTTGCCCCGATTCAGGTCGGTTCGCATGTGTTTATCGGGGTCAATACGATTGTTATGCCGGGGGTGAAGATTGGTTCCAATGTCGTCATTGGTGCCGGTTCGGTGGTGACCAAAGATATTCCGGATAACAGTGTGGCGATTGGTGTGCCCGCCAAAGTGGTTTCAAGTTTTGCTGACTATGCTGCCAAGATTCACGCCAGCTGTGCCAGCGATTCGGAACTGGCCGGCATCCATGATTATCAGCAGCGTGTGCAACGTGCAATGGCTCTGCAAGCTTCTAAAAGCACCAATTAATTTCTTCCATTTTTAGGGATTGTTATGCTCAATAAAATCATGTTTTTTTTGCCGAGCTTAGGGGGTGGTGGGGCAGAACGTACCGTGATTCAATTGGCCAATAACCTGGTCCAGCAGGGACGCAAAGTGGATGTGGTAGTCTGTGACATCAGCGGCGTAAAAGGTAAACTCCTGCCCGAGGTTGATCCGCAGATTCAATTGATTGATTTAAACTGTGGCCGTGTTGCCAATGCCATTTTCCCACTGAAAAAACTGTTGCAGGCGATGGATTATGATGTGCTGGTCGCGACCCAAACCCATAGCAATATCATTGCTGCCTTGGCCAGACGTTTAGCTAAAAGTCAGGTCCAGTTGATTTTGCGTGAGGTTTCCACGCCTTCGAAAAATTTGAAATTGCAGGGCTTGGCAAAGTGGCTGCTGAAAACCCTGGTCAAAATGACCTATCCAGCTGCCAGTCAGGTGGTCTGTGTGTCCAATGGCGTACTGGATGATTTTCGTGAATATTATGCCTATTCCAAGAATAATTTAGTCACCATTTATAATCCGGTGATTGACGAGACCTATACCGAAAAATTGCAGGTCGCGGTTGAGCATCGTTTCTTCCAGCCAAAACATAAAGTCATTCTGGCAGTCGGGCGTTTAACCGAAGCGAAAAATTTCGGCTTCCTGATTCGTTCTTTCCATGCCTTGTATCAACAGCACCCGGAAACCCGCTTGATTATTCTGGGTGAAGGGGAATTACGCGGTGAACTAGAGCAATTGGTTCATGACTTAAGCTTAAGCGATGTGGTCGATCTGCCCGGCTTTGATCCCAATCCCTATACCTATTTTAAATATGCCGAGCTGTTTGTCTTGAGTTCCAACTGGGAAGGCTTGCCCGGGGTGCTGATTCAGGCTTTGGCCTCAAAAATTAAAGTGGTGAGTACCAATTGCCCCAGCGGTCCAAAGGAAATTTTGGCAGATGCTAAATTTGGCTTGCTGGTGGAATGTAATGATCAGGCGAGCATGACTGCGGCAATGCAACAGGCAATTTTCGGTGAATATGTCACGTATGATGACACTGAATTAGCTGCACATTGTCTGCAATTCCATAAACATACCGTGCAACAGCGCTATCTGCAGCTGGTGGAGCACTCCGCATGAATCAGCCGAAACCAGTCATTGTGCATGTGATTACCAACTTTGCCGGAGTGGGTGGGGCGGAGATGATGCTGGCACGCCTGATTCAGCAAACCCGCGACCAGTATGCGCATGTGATTATCGCACTGATGAAAACATCGGAGGTGTATGCTGAAACCATGGCGCAATGCCAGTCTTATTATGCATTGGGCTGGAACGGGCTGAATACACTGGGGACGATTGCTAAGCTGCGGCATTTGCTCAAGTCCATTGCGCCAAAAACGGTGCAGTGCTGGATGTACCATGCCAATGTATTGACCAGTTTAAGTTGCATCGGTCTCAGCCCAAAACTTGATATCTTCTGGGGCATTCATCATTCGCTGGCCTCTCCCAAAGAAGAATCGCTGAGTACCAAAGTCGCCCTGGTCATGAGTAAAGTTCTGGCTGCGCAGCCTCAAGGCGTGATTTATTGCGCGCATTCATCCTTGCAACAGCATCAACGCTTTGGCCTGAAAAACAACAATGCTCAGGTGATTGCCAATGGCGTGTTTCTGGACAAGTTCCAGCCCAATCCTGAACTACATCAACCGATCAGCATTGGTTTTGCTGGACGTTATCATACGGCAAAAGGCTATCCGTATTTATTTGCGACTCTGGCAAAACTGAAAGATCAGCCGATTATTTTTAAAATTGCCGGCAGTGGGGCAAGCTTAGAGAATCCCGAAGTAAAAGCTTTATTTGAGCAATTCGGGCTAGATAAAAACAAAGTGCATCTGCTCGATCAGGTTGCCGACATGTCAGCATTTTATCAGTCGGTGGATGCCTTTTTGATGACCTCGATTACCGAAGGCTTTCCCAATGTGCTGGTTGAAGCCATGGCATCCGGTCTGCCCTGTATCAGTACCGATGTCGGCGATGCCAAATATATAGTCGATGAGCTGGGTGCCATTGTGCCGCCACGTGATCCGGAGGCACTGGTCAATGCCATTTTGGATTATGTCCATTCCAGCCAGGCGGAAAAATTACAGTTGAAACAAGCCAGCCGTGCACGGGTGGAACAACATTTTAGTATTGAAAGCGTGAGTCAGCAGTATCTGGACATGTGGAGACAAAGTACATGAAGTTTTTGATGATTTGTAGCTTTTTGCCATCCGTCCTGAATTTTCGTGGCAAGCTGTTGGAGGCTATTGCTGATCGCGGTTTTGAAATTCATATTATGGCACCTGACTTAAAATCTTTTCCAGACGAGACAGCTAAACTCCGAGATTTGGGGTATCATGTTCATTGGATTCCTATGCATAGAACGGAAGCAAATCCAATTTATGATATAAAAGCCTTGTTGGTGATTTATTGGATGATTCGCAAAATTCACCCGAATTATGTAATATCCTATACCATCAAGCCGGTAATCTATGGCACGCTAGCAGCATGGCTCGCAAAAGTTCCACATAGATTTGCATTAATTACAGGTTTGGGGTATGCCTTTCAAAATGTCGAATCAGGCAAGCCTAGTATTTTTCAAAGGCTGGTACATGGCTTATATGCTCAAGCACTAAAATATGCCGAAAAAGTTTTTTTCCAGAATCCAGATGATTTAAAGCTGTTTCAACAGATGCAATTGCTCAATGTAAATAAGTCAACTGTGGTGGTCAATGGTTCAGGGGTGAATGTTCAGGATTTTAATGTAATGCCATTACCAGTGAATGAGCAGGGAATAGTTAAAGCATCTTTCCTGTTGATTGCACGTTTGCTCGGAGATAAAGGTGTGCGTGAATATGCTAAAGCCGCCCGCATCATTAAGGCCCAATATCCTGAAACGGAATTTCATCTGGTTGGTTGGATTGATGATAATCCTTCTGCCATATCTCAAGTCGAACTTGATACTTGGATCGAAAATAAGACACTAAATTATTGGGGAAAACTCAGCGATGTGCGACCAGCGATTGCAGCAAGTTCAGTGTATGTGTTGCCCTCTTATCGTGAAGGTACACCGCGTACCGTCTTGGAGGCCATGGCGATGGGGCGAGCAGTGATTACCACCAATGCTCCAGGCTGCCGTGAAACAGTGAGTAATGGCGTAAATGGCTATCTGGTGGCTGTTAAATCGGTCGATGATCTGGTACAAGCCATGGAGTATTTTATTAAAGATCCCCAGCTGATTGCTTATATGGGACAGCATTCCCGTGAAATAGCACTCAATAAATATGATGTACATCATGTCAATCAGCATATGATGTCGGAAATGGAAATACTGTGACGTTAAGTCATGTGTTACTTTTATATTAACCTGAATTGAGGATAAAAAATTAACGTGAAAAATGGTGGCTGAAACTATTAGGGAGTTACCACACAACCTACGCGTTCAACTATAGCTAAATTCTCAAATATTTAATACATTATAAGACATGGGATACTCAAAAGATTTTAAAGACAAAGTCATAGAAATTATGGCCAGAGATCAACTGTCAGTACGTAAAGCTGCTCAGCATTTTGGAGTATGCACACGTACGATACAGCTATGGAAAAAATCGACCGAGAACAGGCCTATTCCCGGTCGTCCATCTAAAATCAGCAAAGAGCAAATATTGAAGGATGTTGAACAATACCTGATGATTATATTAGTGAACGGGCTGAGCGTTTTGGTGTCAGTACACATGCAGTATTTAATGCGCTACATGCCGCAGGAATATCGCGTAAAAAAAGACGTTAAAGCATCCTAAAGCAGATCAAAATCAACGTCGGCAATTTCAGAACTTGATTGAATGTTTAGAACAACAATTACCACTGGTTTATATTGATGAAAGTGGTTTTCAAAGTGAAAGTAGGAGATTGTATAGTTATAGCCTTAAAGGAGCGCGAGCTGAAGCTGAATTTAACTGGCAGTTAAAAATTGTAGCAATGCGATCGGTGCATTAATTGAAAATAGATTGCTTACAGTTGGAGTATTTGATTGTTCAGTGAAAACTGAGGTATTTGAATGCTGGATTGAACAGGATTTATTGCCGAAGCTGAAAGAAACCAGTGTTTTAATTATGGATAATGCGACCTTTCACAAAGGAAAAAGGCTTAAGGATTTGGTACACTGTGCAGGTCATTACATTGTGTGGCTTCCTAAATATAGCCCGGACTTGAATTTTATTGAAAAAATGTGATCAAGAGTAAAGTCGATTAGAAATAAATTGCGAATAAAAGACATTGATGAACTATTCAAAAAACATTGTGATAATTTATTTAGTATTTAGCTATAACATATTCGATTTGACATATTTCTTCTGCATCATTGATGATTTTTTCAGAAATTCGGAACAATCTATTGGCAATTTTTAAAAATGCAGTAACAAGCATTCGAGAATACGATCATTCGTAAGCGTCCGCTGAATCCCATGCCTATTTTTTAATTTTGGTCGGATTTCCAGCGGTGTGGCAGTAATTCTTCAATCTGGGTCACTTTATGCGTCGGCAGCC
>NZ_JBIQOC010000022.1:0-57448 GCF_044130295.1 Acinetobacter uliginosus
TGATCCATTGAGAAGCCTTGTTTTATAACATTTTGTCTTGAGAACCAATATGTTACAAAAACAGGGCTTTTTTTCTACTCTTTTTTTATATCGAACTCAGGTTATCTATTATGATACTCTATAAATTTAATAAGCTGAGAGTTATTAGGGCTCATTTGCAGTTGCTTTAATTATTGCCTCAAACTCTGAGTGTATTTCAGGGTGGTTTTTTATTAGATAATTTTTAATATTGTTATTGCCAAGAAGTTTTTTTAAATATCCAGTAGCTAAAACCAAATTTAAAGTATCTTGGGCATAACTTTGTTCAAGTATTTTAAATTGTATATGTAACTTGGCACGATCATTTTCAATTCTTTTTATTGCCTCTAATGAGTTATCAATTTTTTTTATTTGCTTTTGTGGCTCGTTTAGCATACTAGCATCTGTAGTCATTAATAATGCTTTTGCATACGGTACTGTTAAGTTATTCAAAGATAGCATTAGTTCTGCACATTCAATTTGTCTAACAGATTTCATTTTTCTAAGAAGAGGAAATATGTTCGGGGATATTTCACGATTTTTAAGTAATTCAACTACTTCAGGACAAATATCTTTTAACAGATTAACTTTGGAACGAATAGATTTAATGTCAATATTTAGAGCGGAAGCAAGACGTTCTTCATTTATACCTTGGTCTATCGCTCGTCGAATCATAAAGTGTTCTTGAATGGTTGCTAGGCGATTGATTTTCTTATTGTAGGTGTAGTTTTCATCATCTGACGATAACAAACAGGGGATTTCGGTATACCCTAACTCTTTTAAAACTTCAAAACGTATATGTCCATCCAATAAAATATATTGCGTTTTGTTACTGGTTGAGGCTACGACAAGTGGTTCAATAATGCCGACATCTTTAATCGAAGCTTTGATTTGCCCATATTTTTTTGTATAGACCGTACTTTTAAGCATAGTTTTACTTAAGAGTAATTGGCTGGGTTTAAGGGATAGTGGGGAGAGTTGAAACGCAATATTGACCCTTTGCATGTTTGTATCCTATTTTTCTAATAGTTGAGCATCTAAATATTGCGGCATGCTATCTAGTGATTCTGCCCGTAATAAATTAAAAAAATTTTCATCTTTTTTTAGTTGAGACAAAGCACCTGATATAAAAGCTAATAGTTGTTGAATATGCTCAGCTTTTTTCACAAAATTTTGTTGTCGTTCAACTTCCTTTTGATAGGTTTGAACGATGTCATATGCCGAAATTTTATTTGATTTGGTGTTTTGGGAGTGACTTAAGTTTTTACCGACTAATTGTCTTCTTTCGATTACTTTTTTTGCTTGTAAAAGTTGATGTCCTTTCAATTCGCCACTTTCATAAGCATCTTGTAAGGCAATCTGCATATCTGAATTGTTGTCTACTGTTTTAGAAATTGTGAGTGCAATACTCAACGGAATTTTTTTTTGCTCTACGGCATACAGTAAGCGTTCTTCACCATTTTTTAGTAAAGTAAGAATGTCTTGAATATATTCAGGTACTAATCCTGTTTTTTTAGAAATGACATGTTTGTCATAACCTAAATCAGCCAATCGCTCGATACAATTTAAGAACTCCATTGCCCGATGTTGTCGTCTAGCAATATTTTCAACAAGGCTCATTATTAAAGCCTCTTCTTTGTTGACATCAATGATTCGAGCAGGGATTTCTGTTTCACCAAGCTGTTTAAATGCTTTAATCCGACCCTCCCCACAAATGAGTTGATATGGAAGGTTGCTACCAAAAAGTTGTGTGACCGTGATCGGTTTTTTTAAACCTACGGTACGGATACTTTCAACAATCTCAGAGAAGACTTTTTCATTTCTATCCCTGGGGTTTAAAATTTCGATTTGATTAATTGGAATTATACAAATTGAATCATTCAAGTCAGTTTCTACGCTATATGTTTCCATTTAACACGCTCCGCCATCCCAAATAAATAGTTTAAGTTCTCAAATCTAAAGCTTTCTAATTCAACTGGATTGAACTCGCCAATACTGATTTTTTGACACATGAAATCAAGTCTTGGTAAAAGGTAGTAATCTTTTATAGCTGTATTTGTGTAATCTAAACGGACTACAACTGTAATATCTGGGTTTAGTATTGTGTCAAACCGAACTTTCCAGCGGTAATTGCCACTAGATAATTGATGAGATCGTGTAAGGACTAATGAAATACTGATTTCTTCATTGATAGAAATCAGATCATTAAGAGGGTCTCTATGAATGACAGCACCATTTAATTTAGACATTTCACTCATAACCCTTTGAGTGATTTCAGGATGAAGTTTCCTTAAAAATCTATTTATTTCAATATAGTGATAGTCTCGTTCAGGTTTGAATCCAATGAGTTCATAGGCCCTAAGTAAGCTGCCAAAACGATTGGAGTAAACGCCTGTTGTAGGCGTATTCTCAGATTCATTGATAATTAAACCAGAAAGAAAACCATGTTTTTGATAAAGTATTTTTAATAGATCTAATAATTCATCATCGCTATATTTTCGTGATCGTTCTCGAATAATCCCTTGAGCTGTATAAAACATGTCTAGCGGGACAATCGCTTCAAATGCCTGATCTTTTCTAATCCATTGTTCTTGGGGATTTGATATATGAATTTTTTTAAGTTTGAAAGATTTTTTATTAAAGACATTATTGCCAATGTACTTTTCATTGGTAAGAATTTCATGAACGGTGTTTCGTGTCCATGCACGATTAAAATCGGTTTTAATATTCTGTAAATTTAATTTTTCGGCAATCTGAGTTTCAGACAAGTTGTCTTGAATAAACCATTCATAAATTTGTTGAATAACTTTTATTTCTTCTTCAGGACCTGCAACGAGAATCACACGATCCATCTGAAAACTTTTATGCTCACCCATCTTGAGTAAAGTTTTGAAGTTACCTTGCTGATCAATCAATGCTCGTCTTAGGCCATAACCAGCTGTTCCACCTTGCCGAAAGCCCATTTCAATTAAACGGCATTGACCGATGAAAACTTTATTGGATAATTCTCGACTATATTCACCTGCCATTGTTCTTTTAAAGCTTTTCATGACGGTGGTGAATGGTGTTCCATCATTGGCAAATTGTTCAGCGCAATAGATGATATTGATACCTGCACGTTTGCAAATGTATTCATAGTAGGCACTTTCATCGGCATCTTGAAAGCGTCCCCAACGGCTTACGTCATAGACTAAAATGACTTTAAATTCAGTTTGATGCGATTCTACATCATGGATTAACTGCTGTAGTCCAGATCGGCCATTTAAACTCAATCCACTTTTGCCGTCGTCCGCATACGTTTTAATAATTTTGATATTGTGCTTGTTTGCATATTCCTGAATCTTATCGGATTGATTTAGAGTCGAATACTGTTGATGATCGGTAGACATACGGACGTATTGAGCAGCAAGTATTTGTTGTTCTGATTCAGATGTTTTTTGTTGGGGGGAGTGAAAAGAATCCATAACATAGACCTAAGTTAAAATTTAAAAAATGATAAAAATTAAATGGGCTAAAGCTGAATACAGTTTTTGAAAAATATGTGATGGAAAATAACAAGCTTTACGTTATCAATCTATGACTCGAATGTTAGAATAAGTTTAAATTTGCAATATGACTTTGTTATGAAAACTGAACAGACATCACCCACTGAAAAAATCACAGCGAATAGTGAGCAACTGGCTGTTTTAAAAAATAACTTTCCTCAATGCTTTGATAAACAGGGTAAATTTCTTGTTTCAAAATTGCAGGAAATTTTGCAAGCAGATGGGGTAGATGTTAGTCGTGAAAGCTATGGTCTAAATTGGTTAGGCAAGTCTTATGCACGTGTTTTAGCCAATGAACCGATCAGAACTATGCTGTCGGAAGATATTGAGCATAATCAACAAGAACAAAATAAAAATAGTCATAATTTATTGATTCAAGGAGATAACCTTGAAGTACTGAAGCATCTAAAAGGTGCCTATAGTGAAAAGGTTAAAATGATTTACATTGACCCGCCATATAACACTGGGTCAGATGAGTTTGTTTATCAGGATGATAGGAATTTTACACCTGAGCAATTTGCAGAACTTGCAGGTGTTGATTTTGACGAAGCTCGACGAGTTCTAGATTTCACACAAAGTAATGCTAATAGCCATAGCGCATGGCTGACTTTTATTTACCCACGTCTTTATATTGCAAAACAGTTACTTAGAGAGGATGGCGTAATTTTTATATCAATTGATGATAACGAACAAGCACAGTTAAAAATTTTATGTGATGAAGTTTTCGGTGAGCAAAGGTTTCTAGGTAATTTGATTTGGAAAAGAAGAGCCTCATCAGCAATGGCAGAAAACAATATTTCCATAGATCATGAATATGTGATTGCTTATGGTAAATCAGAACAAAGTAGTTTTAGAGGATCGAAGAAAAACTACAATAATTATAATAATCCTGATAATGACCCTAGAGGTGATTGGGTTTTAGGCGATTTAACAGTCGGTATGACTTCTGCTATGCGTCCTAATCAAGCTTATAATCTTACAGATCCAAATACTGGAAATGTTTATCCATATAATCCTAATAGAGTTTGGTCATATATTCCATCTTCAATGAAGGAGCTTATTGATGATGGGCGTGTTTTTTTCCCAAAAGACCCTACTAAAAGACCAATGTTAAAAAGATTTAAAAGTGAGTTAAATAGTGATGTTAATCCATTTTCTTCATTAATGCTGGATAAAGTAGGCTTAAATACGGAAGGTACTAAGACTATACAACAACTATTTAATCAAAACATCTTTGGTTATTCAAAACCACTTAGTTTGATTAAAGCTCTCATAAGTCAAGTTATACATAATGACAATGAATATGTGTTAGATTTTTTTGCTGGTAGTGGAAGTACAGCACATGCTGTTTTAGAGGTAAATGCTCTGAATTCTAAAAGTATTAGATTTGTTTGCGTACAAATTTCGGAAACTATTAAGACCACAGAGCAAGCGTTTAAAGCAGGCTATCGCACCATTTTTGAAATTACCAAAGATCGTATTATTAAATCTGGAGAAAAGTTGGTTCAAGACTATCCTGAAAGTAATTTTGAAGGCGGTTTTAAAGTTTTTAAAACCTGTGACAATTTTCTGCCCGAATTCAAAATTCAACAACTCACTCTCAATTTTGATGAATTAACTACGCCAAATTCACCTCAAGTGGATTTAAACTTTACTGAAAAATTAGTATCGGATGATTTTAGTGAGTCACAATTACAAGATATTTTGACCACTTGGAAAGGTCTGGATAAAATTTTACTATCTGAAAATCTCAATGCTGTCAGTCTTGGTAATTATCTGGCTTATGGTTTTGGTCATGTCTTGTATTTGGTCAATCAAGGCTTTAACACAGATGCTTTAAAAGACTTGATTCAAAAACTCGATGATGAACATGAATTCCAAGTTTCTAAATTGGTCATCCTCGGTCATCACTTTGATAGTAAATCACAACGTGAAATTGATGAAGCCATGAGAAATTACAATAATAAGAAGTCAATTCCTGTTGATGTTGTGGTGAGATATTAATATATGAACGCTACACTCCCGTTATTTGCTACACAGCAAACTAAACAGTTCCATTTTGAGGGAAATCTACCCCATCAAAAACGTGCAGTAGATAGTATCCTTGCTGTGTTGGAAACAGTAACATTTTCCAAGTTCAATCAGCGAATGGTTTTAGTAAGTAATCCTTTAGCACCCAAAAATAAGCAACTAGCACTATCAGACTATGCAAAATCAATCGAGGCGGTGCAAAAGCATAACGAAATTGTAGGACATACAGCTAAACCAGAAAGTAATGTACTTGATATTTCGATGGAAACAGGTACAGGTAAAACCTATACCTATACCAAAATGATGTTTGAGCTAAATGCTCGACTGAAACTTTTTAAGTTTGTTGTGGTCGTACCTACACTTCCGATTAAGGCAGGTACCGTTAATTTTCTTAGATCTCAGGCTTCACAAGAGCATTTCGCAACCAATTACCAGAATAAGTCTATTCGTTGTCATATTGTCGAAAGTCAGTCAGGCAAGAAGTCTAAGAAAGATTTAATGCCACAAAGTATTCTGGATTTTGTACAAGCACCAAATGATGATCAGACTATTCATGTACTTGTAATCAATGCAGGGATGATCAACTCCGACACTCTCAGCAAGAAGTATGACCGTGCTGTATTCGATCAATTTAATACGCCTCTTGAGGCAATTGCTGCAATAGCTCCAATAGTTATCATTGATGAACCACATCGCTTTCCAACCGCACAAAAGACTTGGGGTAACATTCAAAAGCTAGGTGGGCAGTTTATTGTTCGTTATGGAGCAACCTTTAATGAAGATTACTCTAACCTTATCTATCAATTAACCGCTGTCGATGCTTTTAACCAGGATTTAGTTAAAGGCGTGGTGGCTTATATTGAAGAATTTGAAGGTGCGAAAGACACATCAATTAAACTCGTAGAAATTGATACTAGCAACAAAAAGAAAGAAGAGGCAATTTTCCAAGTTAAAAAGGGAAAGGTTACCGAAAAAGTTCATTTACTTAAAAATGAATCTTTGAGTAGAGTCGATCAGAATTTTGGTAGCTTAACCATTGATAACCTAAATAAAACTACAGTGGTGTTATCCAACGGCTTAGAGCTTAAAAAAAATGATGTGATTGATCCATATTCCTACAATGAAACTTTGCAGGAGAAGATGATTCGTAAAGCCATTACGAATCATTTTGAAATGGAAAAGGATTTAATGACTCGCCCATCTGCTAGGATTAAACCGTTAAGCCTTTTCTTCATTGATAATATTGAAAGTTATCGTGGTAAAGAAGGAGAAAAAGGCACATTAGCTTTATTTGTTGAAGCTGAAATTAAGCAGCATGTCACTCGACTTTTAGAAACTGAAAAGCACGAAGCATATCGAGAATATTTAGAGAAAACATTGAAAGTTATTTCTCAATCACACGGCGGTTATTTTTCTCAAGATAACTCTGAGAAAGATGACAAAATCGAGAAAGAGATTGAAGAAATTCTGCATGATAAAGAAACTTTACTTAGTTTAGACAACCCTCGTCGTTTCATTTTTTCTAAATGGACATTACGTGAAGGTTGGGACAATCCGAATGTATTCCAGATTTGTAAACTACGTTCTAGTGGTGGTAAAACCAGTAAGCTGCAAGAAGTTGGTCGTGGCTTACGTTTACCAGTAAATGAGTTTATGCAACGTGTTAAAAATGAAAACTTTCAGTTGCATTATTATGTTGATTTTACAGAAAAAGATTTTGTAAAAGAGTTGGTTGAGGATATCAACAGTAAATCATTGGTTGTGTTTGATGAAACTAAACTAACAGATGAACTGATTGCTCAAATTTTGGATAAATATTCAAATCTGTTCAATGATGAAGATGCTTTACTAGAGCACCTCGATGATCTTGATGCAATTAAGCGTAATAATGACTTTAAAGAAGGCGGTTTGGCGAAGTTAAAGCAAGAGTTTCCATTAGTCTTTGCCCAAGGTCTAAAAGCAAATAAAGTACGTAATGCTGGAGATACAAAGCAGAAAGCAACTATGCGTCTTGCTAAGTATGCTGAGCTTAAAGAGTTATGGGAAACTCTTAACCGTAAAGTGATTTTGGAATATAAAATTGAATCAGAAGAGCAATTCTATGCTTTGCTGAAAGGTTACTTTGAGGCAAATCTTGATAGATTTAAAAAGACAGGAAGTTTGACAAAAAAGCATATCTTAATTATTGAAAATAATTTGGCTTCACAACAGGTCGAACATTCAATGCATGAAGATATTTTGCAGATTCAAACTATGACTTACGGTGAGTTTTTAAATGAGTTGGCAATATCTTTAAAAGTGAATCGTAATACACTACATCAGGTTTTTATTGAGTTATTGCAAAGTACAGATAAGCATTTGGATATAAATCAATATCTAAGCCAGAGTACAATTCGCTCTATTCGAAGTGGCTTTAATGATTATTTACTTAAACAGTCATTTCAAAGCTATCAGATTGGTTTAACGGATGTATCTAATACGGTTCACCCTACTGTATTCACCAATGAAACAGGCGAGCCATTAGTTGAGATAGAAAGTGCCAATTTAGGTCGAATGACTGAGGCTTTAAATATTGCAGATAATTATTTATTCAATGAACTCTTTTATGATTCACCTCTTGAAAAAGAAAATATCTGTGAAAAAGTTTCTGAAGTGTCTGTATTCACAAAGATTCCTAAAAACTCAATTCGTATTCCTATAGCAGGTGGTGGAACCTATTCTCCAGACTTTGCCTATATTGTTGAGTATGAAAGTGGAAAGAAAACTTTGAATTTATTGATTGAGACAAAGGATAAGGCAAGCTTTACATTATCTGAAGAAGAACAGCGTAAAATTAAACATGCTGAGCTTTTATTTAAAAATGTGAGAGATGATGTAGAGGTTGTTTTTAAAACTCAATTTGAAAGTGAGAAAGTCGTTGAAATTATTAAAAATGTTATTGGTGAAAAGCCTAGTAAAGGTTAGATTAAAGGCAATATTAATGCTGGCTGGATAAGCAAGTTGAGGGAATACATGAAGTTAGTTCATATTGTTGATAAAGATCAAAATATGTGGATTGATGTTGATGTATTCTTTCAACAATCTGAAATAGAGCTGAACCAATGGCGTAGCAAAATAAGTGAGCAATACAAACGGAATAACGATAATCCTTATTTTACCTGTGCTTGGTGTCAAACTCCCGTGATTCTCGCAAGACGTACAGATCACATGCAGATCAACTCTAATACCACTTTCTTTTTTAAACATATTCCTGAGTTAGAAAATAACCCAAACTTCAAGTGTCCTGTAAAGTATATTAAACAGCTATCAGAGCAAGAAAAAACTGCTTTGAAGTATCAAATTGCGAAAGAGACTCAACAGCATAAATCGCTAAAAGAGAATATCTACAAGAGCCTTCAAGCAGATGAGGCTTTTAGTGATATTCATATTGAGCAAGTTCGTAAAAGTATTGATCTAAAGCAATGGCGTCGACCAGATGTATCTTCATTATATAAAAAGCAATTAGTTGTTTTTGAAGGACAACTTTCTACAACTTTTTTGAATGTCATTATTGATCGAAAAATTTTCTATCAAGATAACAATGCTTGCCTACTATGGATTTTTAATTATTTTGAGCCAACAGAAAAAGCGAAGAAGCAGTCAATGCAAGATATTTACTACAATAATAATGCAAATGCATTTGTAGTGAATGATTCTACAGTCGCTCAATCAATTAAAACAAAAGCTTTTACTTTAGAGTGTCATTATTTAAAGCCTGAAATTAAGAATAATCAAATCATTAATAAGTGGAATACTGAGTTCGTCGAATTTCAAAATTTAGTCCATAACGAATCTACAAAGCAGATATACTTTTTTGATTATGAAGCTGAATATCGAAAGTTAAAGCAAAAATTAGGCTTACAACATAGTTATTTACAAGAGAGTAAGAATCAAAAAGATAAATTAAAAGTTCAAAAGTATATCGAATCACTGGAACAGGTTAATCTCGAAACAAAGGCTCCATCAAAGACCAAATCTGAATTATTGGTTGAGTTTACTGAACTATGGGTAAAAACTCATTATCTTACCGATAGTCAATTCAACTTTCAGTGGTTTTCAATTAGAAATGAGCTGGAGCTAATGGGAATTAGTACACCCAAATACATTTTGCATGCCCCCTATAAAACAGTGGTCAACTCAATTTTAAGTGCAAAATTTGGTTACGTTGTAGGTAACAATATTAATGATATGGTGAGTGTAGCTCATAACTTGATGGAACATCATCCAGCTTACATTAAGCATTTGATGCTTACTTTAAAAGTAACAGGCAAACCCGATTTATTAAACGAGAGAGATAGTTCGGGTAAATGGAAAGACCGTTATAAAAAATATGTTCAACAGCCAGAAGAGTTTAAAATTTATAAACATGATCTAAATCAATTTATTGAATTTTTAGTCCCTGAGTTTAAAGGACGCTTAATTGCTTGGGGTGAAAGCTGTGAACTTCATTCAAAAATAAATTTATCAAAGTAGGTCTATTATGAAATACCAACCGCCTTATACCATCACCTCAAAAATCATTCATCTGATTGCTCAGATCAGTGAAAATATAGGGCGTTTGACTGTTTTAGAGGAAATTCAGGACAGCTTAAAACTCAGAAAAGCCAATCGTATCCGTACTATTCAAGGTTCTCTTGCGATTGAAGGAAATACTTTAAGTACAGAACAAATCTCGGCATTTTGAATCTCTTTGTAGTCATTTACCCTTCAATTCATTTTTAAAAGAACATTTCCATGTATTCTCAACCATTTACCCTTATTTCACCGCCTTACTTGAGATTAAAAAATCGACTTGATAAGGTGCTTTAGGTAATTAAAAACTAGAGTTTTTACAGTGGCTAAAATTACAGTTTATGTATGTCGTGGTTGTGGCAAGGAGGAGGATACGTGGATTGGAGAATGTCTTCAATGTGGAGAATACAATAGTTTCAGCAAAACAACAGTTGAACGAAAGGCTCAACATCGGGCTACAGCAGGTTTAAGTCATTCTGGCTATGCAGGACAACAACATCATATTACCAAATTAAATATGGTGAAAATGAGTCAGGAACTTAGGTGTTCAACAGGTATAGGAGAATTTGATCGTGTATTAGGTGGTGGTCTGGTCACTGGATCAGTGGTATTAATTGGCGGTGATCCTGGCATCGGCAAATCAACTTTACTTTTACAAACAGCAACCCATATTGCAAAAAATCAATCGGTTTTATATATCACAGGGGAGGAATCACTGTCACAAGTTGCTATGCGGGCTAAACGATTAGGTTTGCCAATTGACAGACTGGATGTCATGGCAGAAACGAAAGTAGAACGCATTTGCGAAATATTAACGGAACAAAAAACATCTATGGTGATTTTGGATTCCATTCAAACCTTATATACGGAGGCTATTCCTGCGGCTTCTGGAAGTACATCACAAATTAAAGAATCAGCCTCAATTTTAACCCGATTTGCCAAGCATGCAGGAATATCTTTACTGATCGTTGGGCATGTCACCAAAGAGAAAGAATTGGCAGGGCCAAAAGTACTTGAACATATGGTTGATTGTGTCTTGCATTTTGAGGGACAAAGCGACTTACAGTATCGAATGCTCAGGGTGGTTAAAAACCGTTTTGGTGCGGTGAATGAGTTAAGTGTATTTGACATGACAGATCAAGGGTTAAAGGAAGTCATCAACCCAGCAACGATTTTTTTGGATCGCTATGGTGAGGCAGTTGCTGGTTCTGTTGTCATGGTCAGTCGAAATGGGGTGCGACCATTTTTAGTCGAAGTACAGGCTTTAGTGAGTGAAACAAAAACTACACCTAGACAACTTATTTTAGGACTGGAGTATAATCGCCTTAGTTTGCTGTTGACCATTATGAAAGAACAAGCCAACGTGGATATTCTTGAACATAATGTCTATGTCAATATTGTGGGTGGATTGAAAATTACAGAAACAGCGTCAGATTTAGCCGTGCTACTGGCTTGTGTATCGAGCCTGAAAAATCAGTCCTTACCTCACGATATGGCTGTGTTTGGTGAAGTAGGTTTGTCTGGCGAGATTCGGTCTGTACCCAATGCACAGGAACGTATAAAGGAAGCACAAAAGAACGGATTTAAAACTGTAGTTATCCCTAAAGTGAATCAGCCCAAACAGCCTATAGATTCTATAAAAGTGATTGCTGTGGAGTATTTATACGAAGTCTTACAGGTTGTTTTTGAACAGAGTGATGAAGAACTCAGGCAAGTTGGATAAGCCAAATTGATCTTACCTGACATTATTTACGGCGTTTGCTGTAAATAATGAGCTTCATCTAGTAAAGTAGCGATTATGGCACAGTAAAATTTTGTTGTGGTATCTACTTAATTTATTGCCAGTAATGCCGTATTGAAAACGCGTACAGAAGAGAACCCAAAGATAGCTAATGAATGCTGAACATCCACTACTGCGAGAGATTCAAAAGGGCGAAAGCAAGACGCTAGAATTTAAACAGCAGTTACCCAAAGGGCAGCAAATTGCCAAGACTTTAATCGCCTTTGCAAATAGTAGTGGCGGTAAGTTGATTGTTGGGGTTTCGGATGATCGGCAATTAGTTGGAATTCGGGAAGATATCTTTGACCTGCAAGATAAAATTACCTCAATGATTTATGAGTTGTGTAGCCCGCAACTGGCAGCACAAATCTATATTGAAAATATTGCAGGTGTAGAGTTGCTGGTTGTGGAAGTGGCTCGTGGAAGTTTATTCCCATACTACCTTAAACCTATGGGGCGTGAGCAGGGGACATATATCCGCTTAGGTGCAAGTAACCGTGTTGCATCACCTGAAAATATTCAACAACTGGAATTGCAACGGCTCAATATTAGTTTTGATTCGTTAGCAAACTATCAATACCCTTTAGAAAAACTAGATTTAACAGTATTGGAAACGGCTTTTAAAGCTGCTGATAAGGCACTTACCTTAGAAAAAATGCTGAACCTAAAGTTGGTTATAGAGGAACAAGGGCAGCATTATGCCAGTCATGGCTTATTGATTTTATTGGGTAAATATGAGCATGTTATGACTCAGTGTGCCAGATTTAAAGGCACGAACATGAGCGTGTTTTTAGACCGTAAAGAATATACAGGAGATTTGTTTTCTCAAATTGAGCAAACAGAAATTTTTATTAAAAATCATTTGTCTTTGCGTGCCGAAATTCGTGGCTTAAAGCGTTACGATTATTTGGAAATTCCAGAAAATGCAATTCGTGAAGCTTTAATCAATGCCTATGTACATCGAGATTACAGTAACTTTGGACGCAATATTAAAGTCGCTGTTTATGATGATTTGGTCAATATCGTGTCCCCAGGTGGGTTGCCCAATGGTTTAACCGAAGCAGATTTATTGCAAGGACGTTCAGAAATTCGTAATCGGGTATTGGCTCGTGTGTTTAGGGAACTAGGCTATATTGAACATTGGGGTAGCGGTCTGCAACGGATAAAACAAATCTGTGAAGCAGAAAATTTAACCACACCTGAATTTTTGGAAACTGGTGATTTTTTTGATGTGAAGTTATATCGTCCTGAGAATGAGTTATCAGGTGGCTCAATCGAAGATTTAGGTGGCTCAATAGGTGGCTCAATAGTAAACACTGAAATATTGACTGACCGACAAAATAAGATTTTAGTATTAATTAAGCAAAACCCCAAAATTTCTTATCGTGATATGGCGGTACAGTTGGGTATTAATGATTCGGCAGTAAAAAAGCACCTCAATCATTTAAAAGATACAGGTTGGCTTGAGCGTGTTGGTGGAACACGTGGGTATTGGCTGGTTAAAAAAGAAATAGAGTAATTTGGTTGTTTATCGATCCACCGTACATGTTACCGATCAAGCTACCGTACAAGCTGGCGATCATGTTTGATCCTAATAATCAGCCAAAGAGATTATGATTTGACAACATTAATTAGGAGAAATTTGTGGTTTCTACCAGTACAGAAGAACTTAATAAATCTGTTGGACATGAAATTCAGATACCATGTGTTAAATGTTCAGGTCGTACAATGCATGAGGTTGTTGTCTCAGTAGATCAATCTGGCACTGAATCTAAATATGACTTTAGTTGGTATCAGGCTTATCAAATTATTAGATGTAAAGGTTGTAAGACACTCTCCTATCGAGAAACTTCGGAAACTTCGGAGGATTATATTCAGATTGATGAGGATGAATACGAATGGCAGGGGAGTGAGAAACTTTTTCCGTCAAGAATAGAGGGACGTAAAGATTTAGGGGATGATGCTATATATCTGCCATCTGACCTTAGACGTATCTATAAGGAAACAGTCGATGCGCTAACAAATAATTTTCCTGTTCTCGCTGGGATTGGATTACGGGCTATTGTTGAGACTGTATGTAAGGAAAAGAGTGCTTCTGGTGGGGATTTATATACAAAGATTAATGATTTGGCTTCAAGAAATGTTCTCACACCATCTGGAGCTAATATTTTGCATAAGGTACGAACATTGGGTAACAAAGCAGCCCATGAAGTTATGCCCCACACACTAGCTCAACTTTCACTTGCTATGGATGTAGTAGAACATATGTTAAAAGATGTATATATTTTTCCAAAGCTTGTTGAAAATCAGTTTGGGGAGTGAGACGTTATAAGGGTATAGACTAAAAAGAATGTAAATGTTTTTAACAGAAAAATTACGCCTTTTTTACGCCATTCTGAAAATATTATTTAATTAAGTTTTTGATTTGATTTGATAAATTTGTTTTAAGTGTCCAATCCATCATCGGCGCAACCGAAATGCGAGGCTGTAAAGATTGCAGAGCAGTCATGGCATAAACCTGAAATAATGAAAAACCGAAGCGCGGATTATACGGGGTTTGATGAAAAATCGACAGTCGCTTGCAGCGATCATTGCCTTTATTAAAGTCTTAAAATCAACTGTGCAGTCAGCTTAGAATTTGTATGTAATTTAACTTTTTAGTATGTTGGAGATATGACCACAACAGGGAAAATAATATGTTGGTTCTAGAAGAAATATATAGGAGTAAAAAAAATGAACATTCTAAGCCTTTTAATTTACGTATCCAGCGCAGTTTAAGCTGGTTTAAAAAAGCCCTGATACTTCATGATGATCTTGATCTACAGTTTATTACGGTATGGGTGGCATTTAATGCATTGTATACACAGGAGCAAGCTGCCGATCAGGAACAGTACACCTTAAGACATTTCCTCAGCTAGATGTGCCATAAAGATGTTGATCAAAAAATATTTCACATCCTCTGGGAAAAAAAGCATTCAAGCATTCGATTACTCCTGAGTAATCCATATCTTTATCAAAGTTTTTGGGACTGGCGTAATCAGAAAATCAGTGAGGCAACATGGCGCTCAGCTTTTGCCACAGAACAGCAACAGCTCCAGCACATCTTGCAAAACCATGATTCAGTCAGCCTGTTGGTATCCCTGTTTAGTCGCTTGACAACTTTATATCAACAGTTAAGTCGAGGCGGAGCGACCTACAATAGTGCTATTAACCGGAAACAATTAGCCAATGCTTGGAGTGTTTTATCTGTATTGGTGCCGAGCTTTATCCAAATTTTATTGGAAAATGTCGAAAATATAGAGTTCAATCAGCCATTTTATCCCGTGGTGCAAGTATCCTGAGGTGAATGATTTGAAATAGACAGCAAGATCAAAAACTGTTTCATTTGCAATTTTATTTTGAAAGAGGCACGCTGCGAGCGTGATAACGCATATCCAGAAATGCAAAAAAAGCAGCGCAGAGTACCAGACTCACTCCTGCAATACAGGTCATCTTCCAGCCGCCATGATGCCATGCATAGACTCCGAGTGCAGAACCACAGGCTCCACCAATAAAGTAAGAAGTCATATAAATAGAATTAATCCGCGATTTGGCATCTGGACGTAGACGGAAAATAATATTTTGATTACTGGTGTGCACAATGGTGAGCCCCAGACTGATTACGCCGTAGCCAATCATATAACTCAGCAAAGACTGCCCACCGAAATAAAGAAAAAACCAGCTCACAATCAGCGTTAACAGGCCGATCCAGGTCAGTGACTGGGTATGGCCCTGATCGGCAATTTTGCCAATTTTCGTTGTAGACAATGCACCAAACACTCCCGCCAGCGTTACAACACCCACCAATACATCGGAAAGATGAAACGGGGATGAGGTCAGTAAAATGGCAATGGTCGAAAACAGGGTACTCATGGAAGCAAATACAAAACCACCAATCAATGAACGAAATCCTAAACGCGGTTCCTGTTTCAGTAAAATCGCCATGGATTTAAAAATTTGCGTATAGCTCATTTTTAGTATGCTGATGTGGGGCAGTTTGGTTTTGAGGAGAAAGGCTAACATCAGCATCAATATGGCACTGAGCATATAGATCAGTTTCCAGTTGAACAGGTTGGACATTAAACCCGCAAGACTAGTGGATAGCAGTAGTCCGACCAGAAGTCCACTCATCAGGAAGCCCACCACTTCACCTGTTTTTTCAGGTTTGACGGCCATGGTGGCTAGGGGAATCAGGACCTGTGCTGCGACTGAAAATAGCCCTGTAATTATGGTTCCCAGCCAAAGCATGGGTAAGTTGATGGCAAAAGCACATAGAAATAAACCAATGGCAGTCATGACCATCAGTAAAGGAATAAATTTGGTTTTATTGACAATGTCACCCATTGGAACAATAAACAATAGACCCAGTGCATAGGATACCTGGGCAAACGTCACGGTTAAGGCGACTTGTGATTCAGGAACATGAAAATATTGCTGGATGGAATGGATTAAAGGCTGGCAATAATAGTTGGCTCCCGCACACAGACCACAGGCTATGGCCATGAGCCAGAGTAAAGATTTATCCTGGCTGATGTCGAGAGAAGTTTTCATAACCATCCTTGTTTTGTTTCAGGTAGGCAAAGTTTGCCGGTATTGCAATGTACATGCAGAGTATAGCAAGCCCTATCAGTCTGGACGTACAAATATAGGGCGAAAGCAATCTCTATTCAGCGTTCTGTGGCTATTTTAAAAGCCGTATTTTTTTAGTTTGCGGCAGGCTTGAATCAGACCAGGCAAAAACTAATGTGAGAATTTCTTTTTAGCAAGAGTAATCATCATGACGCCAATGATATTGAGCATACAGCCTAGCCATTGAATGGCATTTAGATGTTCACCTAAAAAAATAGTGGCCAAGATAATGGTCAGAATCGGGCCAATTGAAGCAATCATGGCAGACTGTGCAGCACCCAAGCGGACAATACTCTGTGCCATCAGTACCGTCGGTAAAACTGTGACCAGCAGGCCTAAGGCAATGCCGTACCCAATTACACTGACAGGTAGCTGGGTGAATAAATGCAAAGGCTGCGGCATGGCAATCATGTAATGGGTTAGGGTGCCGATACAGGCAATACTCAGTGCCAAACCGGTAAAATTCCAGGAACCAAAACGTTGAATCAGTCGTGGAGTAAGCAATAAGTACCCGGCAAAACATACTGCACTGGCAAAGACCAGACTGACCCCAAGCCAGAAATGACCTTCATGTGCAACGTTGCTTTGTTCCTGTAGCATCACAATGACCGTACCGCCGTAACTTAAGGCGATGGCCAGCATGCTTTTCAGGCTAAGTTTCTGCTTATAAATGGCACTGGAAGCCAGAACCGTCAGTGTGGGATAGAGAAATAAAATAATCCGTTCCAGTGAGGCACTGATATACATCAGACCAACAAAATCCAGCCAGCTTGAAAAGTAGTAACCCATGAGCCCTGCAACAATCAACAAACCCCAGTCTTTCGCTGCCAGTTCTTTATTATGATGACGGTTGAACCAGCACAGCAGCAAAAAAAACGGTAAGGCACTGGCCATACGCAAAGCCATCAGTACCGTGCCATCGACCAAAGGCGACAAGGCATAGGTTTGCTTGATAAAAATGGCTTTGGTACTAAACAGGAAAGCAGCACCAATCGCAAATAATGAACCTAATTGTGTTTGGCTTAGAGTCGGTTTCATTTTACCTGCTTGATTAGGGCTTCTGATCCGAAAAAGATCGAGACAAAGTTGAATTATAAAGTTTTTAAGCCCCGAGGTTAAATGCAAAAAGATGCGAATTATAATTCCAATTAGGAATGATTGATGCTTAGAGTTATTTTTTAGAGGTTAATGACAACTGGCTTGGCTTCTCTGGAAAGTGAGTTTTGTTTTTGTCTAAATTTTATTCAAACACGTTTGTTTAGAAACGTTATATCGCTATGCCTACTCTTTTAAAAGTAATAAAAACAAGAAGATGAGTATCAAAAATAAATTTATGCACTAAATTTGTGCATAAAATGTTGAATTGAGACAAATTTAGCGTAAAACATCATCAAGCGAAATGGCTGTAAAATTTTTTTTAATTAATTTTTTGAATTACCTTAGACTTAGGGTGAATAAGCATTAAATAACAAAAAAACATAAAAATAAGCAAAATCAGCATTTTTTCTGATATGCAGCTCCAGACTTGATTTAGGCAAAACCAGATAGACAATCACTTATTTTTTAAGGGAACAAGTCCATCCAAGATATCATTCTGGCCAATAAAGGGGGAGAAAATTATTTAAATTTAATTAGTCGATAAGTAAATCAAGCAACTTTCTGGGTATTTATTTAAATTCTGATTAAAGGAAGAATGTCAGAAAGATCAATTTTGTGGGACAAGCCGGCTGGAAATGGTGAGCGGGAAGGTCAAGATAAAGATTCATGGCTTTTTCAGGCTGGCATTTAAAGTCATGAAGACGAGCTAAAATTAAAGTAAAACCGACGAATCCTATATGAAACTATTATTTTTATGAATCATCAGTTCAAAATATGGGTATTTATTAAATAAATATTGGGTAGTAATTTAAAAAAGTTCAATTAGAATCCAAAAATTCAACAAAAACGCATCCTGGGGGAAACATTGCTCACCGCGATGTTTACTGAAGAAAAATTAGCTTGAGGAACGCTCATGCAGATTGGAATCCCAACCGAAACTGTGGTCGGTGAAAATCGTGTGGCTGCAACGCCAGAAACAGTAAAGAAGTTGATCAGTGCTGGTCATACTGTAGTCATTGAACGTAGAGCAGGGGTAAAAGCTGCTTATATTGACAGTGCCTATGAACAGGTCGGCGCCAAAATTACCGATGATGCCTATACCGGCAGTCAGATTATTTTGAAAGTTCGTGCCCCTCAAGGTGATGAAATTCAAAAACTTGCAGCAAACACCGCAGTGATTGCAATGTTTGACCCGTATCGCAACACTGAACTTGATAAGTTTGCAGCAAAGCAGGTTTCTGCATTTGCACTGGAACTTTTACCACGTACGTTGTCCCGTGCACAAAACATGGACGTGCTGTCTTCTCAAGCCAACTTGGCCGGTTATAAATCGGTACTTTTGGCGGCAGCAGAATATCAACGCATGTTCCCAATGCTCATGACGGCTGCGGGTACGGTAAAACCGGCCCGTGTGGTCATCATGGGGGTTGGGGTTGCCGGTCTGCAAGCCATTGCGACTGCTAAACGTTTAGGTGCTGTGGTTGAAGCCACCGATTTACGTCCAACTGCACGTGATCAGGTCGAATCACTTGGCGGTAAATGGCTAGACGTACCAATGTCGGATGAAGAAAAGCAAAAAGCTGCGGACGCTGCTAAAAATGGTTATGGCTGGATGCCAGGTGAGCAATATATCAAAGACCAGGCGGCCATTGTCGATAAAGCTGTTTCTAATGCCGATATCGTGATTACCACTGCACTGTTACCCGGCCGTGATGCACCGCGTTTAATTCGTGCTGAAACGGTGGCCAAAATGAAACCGGGTTCAATCATTCTGGATATGGCGGTTGAATCAGGCGGTAACGTGGAAGGTTCCAAGTGCGGCGAAAATGTCGTGACGGATAATGGCGTGACCATTTTGGGTATTCCGAATATCCCATCTACAGTTGCGACCGAAGCCTCAGCACTGTATGCACGTAATGTCTTTAATTTCCTCGATACCCTTTTTGATGCAGAGAAAAAATTTGCCATCAATCCGGAAGAAGAAATTCAAAAAGCCCTGCTAGTAACTCATGGCGGTCAAGTGCTGCTGAAGCGTGGTTAAGGAGAGTCATCATGGTTGAAACGATTACAATTTTCGTCCTTGCCATTTTCGTAGGTTACTACGTGGTTTGGGGCGTTACACCTGCATTACATACGCCATTGATGGCGGTAACCAACGCCTTGTCATCGATTATTGTGGTGGGTGCGATGTTGCAGACGGTTGGCATTCCGGGTTTGGTTGAAGCCAATGTGCAATTCCAGAGCATCAACGTGGTCAGTATTTTGGGTGCAGTCGCAGTATTTCTGGCAAGTATCAACATTTTTGGTGGCTTCGCCGTAACTGCACGTATGCTTGAAATGTTCAAGCCAAAGCAAAAGAAAAAAGAGGGCTAAAACATGGAATTCATTCGAGACTATGCGGATTGGTTCTACCTGGTGGGTGCCGTTCTTTTTATCTTAACTTTACGTGGTTTGTCTGGTCCTAAAACAGCAATTGCCGGTAACCGTTACGGTATGATTGCAATGGCCATTGCCGTGATCACCACCTTCTTTGTTGCTGATCATCCTGTGGTCTGGATGATTGGCGGCGCAATGGTGTTAGGTGCAATCGTAGGTATTGCTCGTGCACGTACCGTTCCGATGACGCAAATGCCGGAAACCGTTGCATTGATGCACTCATTAGTCGGTTTGGCTGCAGTGCTGATTGCTATTGCTGCGATTCTGCATAACAACCAGTTAACGGCACTATTTGCACAAAATGAAGCGGCGTTAACAGCTGCGGGTGTTGAACATGCCCACATGAGCAAAGTTCATCTTTTTGAATTATTTGTAGGTTGTTTCGTTGGTGCGATTACCTTTACCGCTTCAGTATTTGCTTACGGTAAACTGGCTGCGAAAAAATGGGCGAAAACCATTTCGGGTGGCTGGGTTAAACCGCTACAGGCGATTATTTTCCTGGCGATGTTAAGCTGTGGTTTCATCTTCTTCTCAACAGGTAACATGCAGGCTTTCTGGGCAATGACTGCTCTGGCACTTGCATTTGGCTGGGTATGGATTGCACCGGTCGGTGGCGGCGATATGCCGGTGGTGGTGTCACTGTTGAACTCATTCTCTGGCTGGGCTGCGGCAGGTATTGGTTTCACTTTAGAAAACAATATGTTGATTGTTGCGGGTTCACTGGTGGGTTCTTCAGGTGCGATTCTGTCTTACATTATGTGTAAAGCCATGAACCGTTCAATCATCAATGTCTTGTTTGGTGGTGCGATGGGCGGTGCAGCAGTTGCATCAGCAGATAAAGGTGAGCAAGTTCAACGTAACCACCGTTCTGGTTCAGCAGATGACGCAGGCTTCCTGATGTCAAATGCAGATAGCGTAGTGATTGTTCCAGGTTATGGTATGGCTCAAGGCCGTGCGCAAAATGCCGTGAAAGAACTGTGTGAAATCCTGAAAGAACAAGGCGTGAAAGTACGTTTTGCGATTCACCCGGTGGCAGGTCGTATGCCAGGTCACATGAACGTATTGCTTGCGGAAGCTGATGTAGCGTATGAAGACATTCTGGAAATGGATGAAATCAACTCGGACTTCCCGGCAACTGATGTTGTGTTAGTCATTGGTGCAAACGACGTCGTTAACCCTGCAGCGAAAGATGATCCAAGTTCACCAATTTACGGCATGCCGATTCTGGAAGCACATAAAGCACGTACTATTATGGTGATCAAGCGTTCTATGGCAACCGGTTATGCGGGTCTGGATAACGACTTGTTCTATAATGAAAAAACCATGATGATTTTCGGCGATGCCAAGAAAGTCGTAGAAGACATGACTAAAGCCATTAACGGCGGCGGTCACTAAATCCACGCTTCAAAAGTCCCTCTTTCATAAAGAGGGATTTAGGGAGATTAAAACCACCTTCGGGTGGTTTTTTAATTCTAGAATATATGACTTTTCAACAATTAAATTGAAGAATAGTGCAGAGCACACTTTTATCAGGCTATGGTTTCTTGTTTTATTTGGTGCTGCTTGATCAAGCGATATTGCAAAAATGCTTTATAAAATGGCAATTAACTGTTTATTTCTAAATAGGTATTGCCGATGAGGGATATTTTTAGAAATTAAGTTGTGTTAAAACTGGCATTTGCCTGTCTTTTTAAATAAAAAGATAAATTTCGATAATCTGGCATTTCTTTTGCATTTTTGTGATTCAGTTTTAGGGGGACTGTTCATGAAAATAATAAAGTATCTTGCATTGCTGTTATGTGTATGTTCACTACCTGCATTTGCAAGTGAAGCTGCGACAAACGCAGCGAATATTCAGGAAATACGCTTATCGCTCGACAGTGTCTGGGTGGTGATGGGCGGTATATTGGTATTCTTTATGCAGGCCGGTTTTGCACTGGTGGAAAGTGGTTCTGTACGTAGTAAAAATACCGTCAATGTACTCATGAAAAATTATATGGATGCTTGTCTGGGGGGATTGGTCTTCTGGTTAGTCGGTTTTGGTTTAATGTTTGGGGTCAACGCTTCAGGTTGGATGGGCACCAGTCATTTTGCGCCCAATGACTTGGATGACTGGCATTGGAATCTGTTGTTCTTTCAAATGATGTTTGCCGCTACTGCAACTACAATTGCCAGTGGTGCCATGGCAGAGCGTATTCACTTTGTTGCTTATATTGTAGGGGCGGCTGTGGTCAGTGGCCTTATTTATCCTGTCTTTGGCAGTTGGGCGTGGGGCAGTATTTTTGAGGGCTCAGGCTGGTTAAAAGCAATGGGTTTTATCGACTTTGCCGGTTCAACTGTAGTGCATTCAATCGGTGGCTGGGTGGCATTGGCCGGTATTATTGTACTAGGTCCGCGCTTGGGACGTTTCGGGCGTAATGGACAAACTCACCATCTGGCAGGGCATAACCTGCCTTTGGTGGCTTTGGGTGGTTTTATTCTCTGGCTGGCATGGTTTGGTTTTAATGCTGCATCCACCGTGAATGCCAGTGTCAGTATCGGTCGTATTGCTTTAAATACCCATCTGGCGGCCTGTGCTGCTGCAGTGGCTTATATGCTGTATGCCTTAATTCGTGGTAAGGCAATTCTAATGCAGACCACAATTAATGCTTCATTGGGCGGTTTAGTGGGGATTACGGCGGGTTGTGCCACCATGTCACCTTTATTTGCCGTGATTACTGGACTCATTGCCGGGCTCATTGTCAGCGTCATGCCAAGCGTCATGGAAAAATTAAAACTGGATGATGTGGTGGATGCCGTTACTGTTCATGGTTTTTGTGGGGCGTGGGGAACCGTGGCTGCAGGCCTGTTTTTTGAAGCCGATATGTTTAACTCACAAATTGTGTCTATTCAGGTTTTAGGTGTGCTGGCAGCATTTGCTTGGGGATTCGGAATCGCGCTGATTACTTTTAAGCTGCTGGAGAAAATATTGGGTGGCTTGCGTGTCAGCACGCAACATGAACAACGCGGTTTGGATTATACCGAACATGCCGAGCTGTCCTATCCTGAATTTCAGCATGATGTGACTTTTGAAACAGATGATATTACCAAACGCCACTAAACCAAGAAGGGGAGTTTCGCTATGCCAAATGAATTACTCACTGTGATGCAAAAGAAACAGGCGATTGAACGCGGTTTAAGTCATTATTTGCAAGGAACTGTACTGGAACGGGTATTGAGTTACTGGGAACAGGAGTATGGCGACAAACCTTCATTTGTACTCAATCGTTTTATGAATGACATTTGCAATACCGATGAATTGCGTATTCATCGCAAAGAAATGTTGAAACAGGTGTTATGTGAGATGTCGGCGGTTGAAAAACAGGTACTACTGGATACCCAGCCGAAAGTGCAAATGGAGGTGCTGATTTCAGCCGATTTTGCCGATGCTTTTTTTGATTTGATTAATGGCGTGCTACAGACAGTAGCTAGAGCTGATCTGAATGATTTTAATGCGGAAGTTAAAAATCATGTCCAAGCCTTGGGCATTGCGATTGAGAAATCTGCAAATCTGAATGACGCTGCTTTTGCAGAATGTTTACCGCTCACCAGTTATGCTCAGGTGATTACTGCATCATATGAATGCTATTGCGAATTTTATGGCCCAAGTAAAGCCGATCAGGTCTATGCGCGGGTGAAAATGGATATCAAGAACAAATATCCGTCCGTGGATTTACATCATTTATTATAGTTGGCAGCAATCTTGATTGAATGCATGTTCAGTCTTAAGTTTAGGCTGGGCATCCTAAAAACAGCAGCACTAAAAAAGCGACCTGAAGGTCGCTTTTTTAGTTTATTTAGGCTACTGATTCTGGAGTTGCGCGCCATAAGCTTTCCAGATCGTAAAATTTACGTGCTGTTGGAAGCATGACATGAACTACAACAAACCCAAGATCGATCAGGATCCATTCGGCATCACGTTCACCTTCAACGCCGAGAGGGCGGAAACCCGCTTTACGTGCTTCTTCAGCAACATTGTCTGCAAGGGCTTTAATATGACGGGTTGATGTGCCGCTGGCAATGACCATGGCATCTGCCACATTGCTGATTGAGCTGACATCAAGTTCTAGAATATCTTTTGCTTTTACATCTAATAGGGCTTCATGTACAACTTTTAAGCAAGCTTGTACATCGTTAGCATGAGCATTCATTGCGTGTTCGAGAGAATTAGAAGCGCTGGGCGATGGTTCTAAATTCATAAAAGGTTTAATTTCCGGACAATATCTCACTGTGTAATATAGCGGTTTTGGGGCTGAATTTCAAATCTGTTCATAATTTAACTTTGTGGATGTTTTGCAAAATATTTATCTTTCCAGGCAAAAGAATGGCTGGAATGCGCTTGTGGCTTGTATTCTGCTGCAGTGAAACCTGTATAGGTACTTTGGTTTAACCACTGAAAAATTTCTGCATAGGGAATTTGTGCAGTATCAGGCTGATGACGTCCCGGACAGTCTGCAAACTGGATGTGTCCAATATCCTGAATATTTTCCTTTAAGCCCTGTAGTACATCTTCACCCATCATCGCCATATGATAGCAGTCATATTGCATTTTTAGCGCCGGGTGTCGTACTGCTTCCAGCATTTCTTGGGCTTGGGCAATATTTTGTACCAGAAAGCGGGGCATGTCGGTGCCATTAATCATTTCAAACACCGGCTGAATGTTGTGTACAGCAAACATGGAACACGCCAGTTTTAAATTTTTTGCCAGCGTATTGAGGCAAGGCAACAAATCGGAATCAAGCGGTTGCTTACCGGCCAAAATATTCACACTGGATACATTCAGTGCTGTGGCGTATTGAATTGCCTTTTCCAGGGCACGATGGAATGCAATTTCTTGACCCGGTACGCCAGCCAGACCATTACCGCCTTGCATCAGGTCGCCTGCAGGGACATTAATCAGGCATAAGCTCAGGTCGTGCAGAGTGAGTTGGGTCTGAATCTGTTCGATGCTGAGTTCATAGGGAAACTGGATTTCTACATGCTGAAAACCATGAGCCTGCGCCAGAGCAAAGCGCTCAATCAGAGGCACTTCAGTAAAAATCATGGATAAATTGACCGCCAGCTTAATCATGCCTTTACTCCTTGCTCGTTAAAGAAAATGGTCTGCTCAAGATTCAACCAGTTGAATGACAGTCGCCAGATCTGTTTCAGCATAGCCTTTATCTTGATGGGTTTTCAATTGCGAAAGCGCCTGTTTTGCCACAGGAATATCTAAATTGAACTGCTTGGCCAGCTGCACGGCATTATTTAAGTCTTTGGACAGGGTTTGCACTTTCCATTGCACCGGCTCAAAAGTATGCGTTGCCATACGCGGAGCTAAAATCTGGAAAGGTTTCGAGTCAGCAAAACCACCGGCAAGAGCAGGAGCAAGCAAGGTGGTATCTACACCGGCTTGTCCAGCTAAGGCCACTGCTTCGGCAATCAAGGTGCTGTTGGCGGCCACAATAAGTTGGTTGCAAATTTTGGTCGCTTGTCCGGTACCTGTTTCGCCCATACGCGTCACGCGTTGTGAAAGCACATTATAAATCAGCGATAAATTTTGAATGGTGTTGATATCGCCACCGGCGAAAATCACTAAGGTGCCCTGTTCGGCACCTACCGTGCCACCCGAAACAGGCGAGTCAATCCATTGCACTTGACGGGTTTGTGCCTGCTGTGCCAGCGCTTTGGTTTTATCCACAGATAAACTGGAAAAATCCACAATCACTTGACCAGCAGTGAGTTGATTCTGGATTTGATCAAACACTGCCTGTACGGCAGCATCATCGGCCAGACAGGTCAGAATCACCGGATATTGCCCAATCTCTTGCAAGTCTAGGCCAGTAGCACCCATATCAATCAGCACGTCACAGGCGGATGCTGTTCTGTTCCATACAGCCACTTCAAAACCGGCTTGAATCAGCCGGGTCGCCATGCGGCTGCCCATCAGCCCCATGCCTAAGAATGCGATTTTTGTATTACGATCAAAACTCATGTGTTTTTCTCTAAACGATCCTGTTATTGCGCTATTTTACTTATATTGCCGTGGTAAAAACTGAACTTCCGGGTTTTTGTCTTTTTTACGCGCCAATTTACTGTTTTTACCCAACAGTAATTTCAGTTGCCAGATTTTCTCCAGGCGTAATGATTTTTTCGGTTCGTGTTCCATGGCATCAAGAACCCGTTTAGCGGCCGCCAATGCATCTGGAGAGCGTTGCAACATTTCTTCTGCAATCGCTTGTGCTTTGCTCATTGGGGATTCATCCAGATGTGTCACCAAACCAATCTGTTTGGCATAATTGGCATCAAAAATACGCCCGGTCAAGGTCAGTTCTTTGGCCAGATCAAGACCGATAATGCCTTTAAGGGAACGGGTGAGTCCCATGTCCGGCACCAATCCCCAGCGACTTTCCATAATCGACATTTTGGTGTCCGGATGGGCAATACGAATATCCGCAGCCAAAGCCAGTTGCATACCGGCACCCAGACAATAGCCTTCAATCGCAGCAATAACGGGAACAGGCAGTTCCTGCCAGATCAGAAATGCTTTCTGAAACAGGCTTTGTCCCGGTTTTAGCAGTTCCCAAGCGGCGTAAGCGGTATTTTTCGGCGCGTTTAAATCGGCCAGATCAATGCCGGCACTAAAGACATGTGCTTCGCCAGTTAAAATGACACAGCGGATGGAGCGGTCTTTTTTAATTTGTTTGGCAGCATTGATCAGTTCGCGTAATAAAGCAAAGCTCATGGCATTACGCTTTTCTGGACGGTTTAAGGAAACGGTTGCGATGCCATTATTTTTTTCTATGCGAAGTAACGCCATTGTAGAGACCTGTATTTTTCTATTGTTTTGAGCATAACATGGGTATTTCTCTGATACATGCCGCGATACATGACAGCAGAGTCACATCTAAAGATAGACGTGACTTTCAACATTCAGATAACTCCTGATCAGATCCCTGGTTTGTTTAAAATTTGCTGGGAGGCCTGTTCAACCTGCTGAATGACCGACTGTAATTCATCAAAGCGTTTCAGGGTTTCCTGAATAAAGGCTTCATCCGCCTTGCGGCGTTCTTTACGTAAAGCAGAAACAAACTGTTCGAATCCACCGGTGACTTCCTGAAGGCGAGGAACACCTACATAACGGGTTGCCCCATATAAACGGTGCAGCACATGTTCCAGTTGCGGGAAATCTTCCATTTCAATCAACTGTTGCATTTCATCCAGTTCCATCGGGAAACTGTCGATCAGCATTTTTAGTAAATCGATGGCCAGATCTTCTTTATTGGCTGCCAGTTGCAGGCTTTGTTGCCAATCCAGAATATGCGGGTCGAGCGCTTCAATCAGAATGGACTTCTCTATACTTTTAGCCTTTTTAAAGCTTTCCGAAGTCCAGTGGGTCAGAATCTGAATAATCTGTTCCATCTGAATCGGTTTGGTGACGTAATCGTCCATACCGACCTGCAACAGTTTTTGTTTTTCATCAGCCAGGGCATGTGCAGTCAGGGCAATAATCGGCAGGCGTTTATGATTTTCCAAGGTCGACTCTAGCGAGCGAATGGCACGGGTGGTATCAATGCCGGACATTACCGGCATTTGAATATCCATAAACACCACATCAAATGCAGGCAATTCCTGTTCGATGCGCTGCTGAATAATTTCAATGGCTTCCTGGCCGCTTAAGGCCTTGGTGGTGGTGACATTTAATTCTGCAAGTAGTGCTTCCAGAACAATCAGGTTCGGTAAATGGTCATCCACTGCCAATATATGCAGACCCTGTCCATTAAATTCTTCATGTACATCCTGTTCGAAAACAGGCTGATTGCTGAGCAGCTGAATCAAGGCACTACGGCTGAGTGGTTGATACAGTGGACGGGCCCGGTATTCATTCAGCATGCTTGGATCGAGCACCATCTGGTAGCCATACACGGCAATATTGCCATGGTAGCGTTGACGGATTTCTTTCAGCAGGGCTTCGCCATCGCCGCTATGGTCGACAATCAGCCAGGTATTTTCATCGTTATTCGAGAATTTATTCAGCTGGCTGAACAGGTCCAGAATCGAGCCGGTTTCGACATGATGCACACCATAATTTTCCAGATAATGGCGCAAAATGTTGGCGGTTGCAGGATGGGATAAATAGGAAACCACCTGCATTTGTTCAAAGTGCGGATGTACAATTTCAATCTCTTCATCCACCACAAACATGGCGGTAAACCAGAAGGTTGAGCCTTTTTCAGTCGGCGCGCGTTCCTGGTTGTCTTCAAAGCCAATTTGCCCCTGCATCAAATGCACCAGCTGTTTGGAAATGGCCAGGCCAAGTCCGGTGCCGCCAAATTGACGGGTCACCGAAGCATCACCTTGCGAGAATGATTCAAACAGTTTTTTCCGGTCCGTACCACTGAGGCCAATGCCGCTGTCCTGCACGCTAAAGTGTAATAAACATTGCCCGATATCATCATGTTCCATGCGGGCACGGACAATAATTTCGCCATCGGGAGTGAACTTGATGGCATTGGAGATCAGGTTGGTCAGAATCTGCTTGAAGCGTAAGGCATCGCCAATCACTTGTGTCGGCACATTATCAGCATAATAAAAGGCCATATCGATATGCTTCTGTGCTGCTAATGGCGAGAGCATATCCATCACGTCAAAAATCGCTTCTTCCAGATCAAAGGGGGCTGTTTCCAGTTCCAGTTTGCCGGCATCAATCTTGGAGAAATCCAACACATCATTAATCAGCGCCAACAAATGGGCAGATGATTTACGAATGGTTTGCAAATACAGGTTTTGTTCATTGCTCAGGTTGCCTTGACGCAGCAATAAATGAATAAAGCCATCAATACTGTTCAAGGGAGTACGCAGTTCATGACTGATATTGGCCAGAAACACCGACTTGGACTGGTTGGCAGAAATCGCCTGGTCGCGTGCCTGACGATAGGTAATGTTTTGCACTTCCAGGGTGTCTAGGGTACGGCGCAAATCATCTTCAGTCTGTTCGGTATGTTCTTTGAGTTCCAGGAAGCTGAAGTGCAGGCGTTTCACCACGTTGGCAATATCACGCTGCAATAAACGCAATTCACCAGTACTGTTAATCACCATGTGCTGATCAAGGGTGTCAGCATTCAGGCGCTGTAACTGCATCCGGATTTCGTACATCGGCGCAATCCAGCGCCGTGAATAGAAATTCAGGCACAGTAACAGTAGCAATAAAGTCAGCAGGCCGGTGGCAATCAGTACAATCATGACCCGGTAATGGGCAATTTCCAGGGGCTGGTTATCCAGCTCAATCACCAGTCTGGCCGGGTTATCGGTATGTTCATTAATTTTTAAGGCATAGATATGATTGTGATTATGCAGGATAGGACCAACAAAATCGGCTTTAGCGTCAATCTTGGGCCAGGCTTCCTGGTCTTGAAAACCAATACTTAAACGGTTTCTGCCTTGGGGATCAATAATTGCGGCACGAATGAGATGTTTTTCATCCAGCATCACCTGCAGGGTATTACGGGCCTGATCATATTGCCAGGGATAGCGGTTGAGCAGATCGAATGCAGCTTCGGCGGTAAGCTGATAGCGGGTCACAATCGCAATGGCCATCTGACGTTGCTGCGCACGTGAGGCATTGGATGTTTCGGATAAAACCAGCAATGCCCCCACACATGCCAAAACCATAATGGGGACAAAAATCATGGCGATGAGTTGTCCATAAGCATGATTTAAGTGTAGACGCTTAAATAACTTTTTATTGATATTTGACATGGTTAAAGCAGTTGATTCCCTATGCTTTGCATATTAGCACGCTTTATTTAAAACTGGCTGTGCTTTAATCACTTTCAATAAAAAGCCTGCTAAATGGGTGCAGGAGGAAGCATTTTTTCATACAATAGGCGCACCTCGATATAGGTGCAAATAATGAGTAATACTACCCCTGATTTCCAAGCTGACGAATTTTTACTGGACCACTATGTAGGAAAAACTCCTCTGGTGCGTTTACAACGTTTGGCAAGTCATACTCAAGCAACAGTATTGGCTAAACTTGAAGGAAACAATCCTGCAGGTTCGGTAAAAGACCGCCCAGCGTATAATATGATTATGCAGGCTGAAAAACGTGGTCAAATCAAGCCAGGCGATACATTGATTGAAGCGACCAGTGGAAATACGGGAATTGCCTTGGCGATGGTGGCTGCCATGCGTGGCTATAAAATGAAACTCATTATGCCTGCAGGTTCAAGTCAGGAACGCAAAGATGCCATGCGTGCTTATGGTGCCGAGTTGATCGAGTCTGAGAATATGGAACAGGCGCGTGATATGGCGCTGCAAATGCAAAAAGAAGGGAAAGGACTGGTCTTGAACCAGTTTGGCAACCCGGACAATGTGGACGCCCATTACCGGACGACTGGTCCGGAAATCTGGCAACAAACCGGCGGTAAAATTACCCATTTCGTCAGTTCCATGGGAACCACAGGTACGATTATGGGGATTTCCAAATACTTAAAAGAACAAAATCCGGATATTCAGATTGTCGGTTTGCAACCTTCGGAAGGTTCCAATATTGCCGGTATCCGTCGCTGGCCACAAGAATATCTGCCTACCATTTTTGATCCGAAACGTGTTGACCGCATTATAGATATTCCGCAAATTGAAGCGGAAAAAACCGCGCGTCAATTGGCACGTAAAGAAGGCATCAGTGCCGGAACCTCATCAGGCGGTGCCGTGTGGGCTTCCATTAAACTGGCGGAAGAAAATCCGGGCGCTGTAATTGTCTGCATTGTCTGTGATCGTGGTGACCGCTACCTGTCTACAGGGTTATTCTCTGTAGTCGACCCTGAATAATTAAAAACTGTGAGATGAAATGCGCCTACCTGTCTTGATTTTTGATATCGAAACGCTGACTGATTTAAAGTCAGGTGCGCATTTATATCATCTGGATTTGCCCGAAGCGGATCTTGAGCAGGCGTTAATGAAATTGCGCCGTCAGGAATCCGGTATGGATTTCCAGCGTTTGCCACTACATGAAATTGTCTGTATTTCTGGTCTCTGGATTGATGAAAATGGGGGGATGAAACTGTTTTCATTTAGCCGTGAGCAATACGGCGAAGCAGAGATTTTAAAAAAATTCCTGTCCATTTTTGACAAGCGCCATCCGACCTTGGTGAGCTGGAACGGTTCACAATTTGATTTGCCGGTGATTCTGTTCCGTGCCATGTATCACGGTCTGTCGGCACCGAGTTTGTTTGATCAGGGCGAAATTGACCAGCAAAAGCGCTATAATAATTACCAGAACCGTTACCATCAGCGCCATGTCGATTTGATGGATGTCATGGCGATGTTCAATGGCCGTCATTTCCAGAAACTGGATGATGTGGCCCACTTACTTGGTTTCCCGGGCAAGCGCGGTGATGGTGCTTACCATGTTCCAGAATATGTCCGTGAACAGCAGTGGTTAAAATTGACCAGCTACTGTGAAGGCGATGTGCTGAATACCTGGCTGATCTACTTGCGCTGGTTATTGCTCAAGGGGCAGTTACTTAGTGACGATCACCGTTATTGGGTTCAGACCACTATCCAGTATTTACAGCATCAACCGCAACATGCAGATTTTCTTCAGGTATGGCGTGAAACTTCACAACATACCGAATTTACCGCCACAGATTTTATCTCTCCCACACCCTAGGTATTCATGAAACATAGAACCAAGCCACGTCCAGCTCAGCATCCGATTTACACGTTTCAGGTTGAGTCTCTTTCACATGAAGGACGGGGAATCGCGCACTATGGATCGCATCCCGATCATCCGAGTGACAAGTGCGGTAAAAAAGTTTTTATTGCCTATGCCTTGCCGGGGGAGACGGTTAGAGCGCAAATCACCCATGTAGTGAAACGTTTAGAAGAAGCCGATTGTGTGGAGGTTCTGAGTGAGCCTTCGCATTTGCGTGTTCAGCCGCAATGCCCGCATTTTGGTGTCTGTGGTGGTTGTAATATGCAGCACATCCAAGAAGATGAGCAGATCCGGCTCAAACAGGAAGTCTTGAAGTCGCATCTGGAACATTTTGCCGGCATCCAACCCGAGCAATGGCTCACGCCGTTACGCTCTCAACGTGAAGACTACCGTCGTAAAGCACGTATCGGCGTACGTTATATTCCGGCTAAAGATCAGCTGGTAGTGGGTTTTCGTGAACGTCAGAGCAATAAACTGACGCTGATTGAGCATTGCATAGTGTTAGATCGTGAGTTCGGTTCTATTCAGGTTTTGAGAGAGTTACTCGAAAGTCTAAAGGGCAAAGCAGCGATTGGTCATGTAGAATTGGCCATGGGTGATGAGGATATTGCACTGCTGGTTCGCCATACTGAAAAATTGTCATCCGATGATGTCAACCGATTAAAACAGTTTGCGTTAAACAGACAGTGGCAACTGTATTTACAGCCTGCTGGTGGCGACAGTTTGCATCGTGTCGATGATCCGACAGCTGACATGCGTTTGCATTATGCGTTGGATGAGTTTGAGGTGAAATTTGGCTTTAATCCGCTTGATTTTACTCAGGTCAACTCCACCATTAATCCTCAGATGGTGAAGCTGGCATGTGATTTGCTTCAATTACAGCAAGGTGAACGCGTACTCGACCTGTTTTGTGGTTTAGGAAACTTTTCCTTACCCTTAGCTCGTTGTGTCGGTGAAACTGGAAAAGTGGTTGCTGTGGAGGGAAGTGAAGAAATGGTTCGACGTGGTGCAGAAAATGCCGAGAAAAACGGTATGCGTCACGTAAAATTTTATTCACAAGATTTAACAAAAGATTTTTCGCATCATTCTTGGGCAAATCAGGGATTTGATGCATTATTGATTGATCCTCCACGCTCAGGGGCGGAGGAAATAATGTATTATGTGCCCAAATTTGGTGCGAAAAGAATCGTTTATGTATCATGTAATCCTGCCACATTGGTGCGAGACGCGGGTGTGCTGGTGAAACATGGTTATCGATTAAGAAAGGCTGGGGTAATGGATATGTTTACCCATACGGGACATGTTGAATCTATTGCCTTATTCGAAAAATACAACGAAATAAACGATTTATAATATGAAGTGTAAAAAAGTAGGAGTAGGGTATGGTCACAGTACGTGAGCAGCTTCCTGGACGTCTCAATGAGTTGTCGGAGGAAGCGACTGTAGAACATGCCGAACAAGCTCGACAAGATTTGGCTGAATGGTTAAATCGGGTTCGTGGCATATTAGATGATACGGCGCTAAAACAACTCGAAGATGTAGCGCATTTAACCTTGCAGAAAGAACTGCAAAGTACGGTCAACCATCGTTCCAATACCTTTTATACCGGCATTGAAATGGCTGATATTCTGGCGCATCTGCATGTTGATGAAGCGACCTTGTCTGCCGCAATGCTGTATCGTAGCGTTCGTGAAGGCGTGATGACGCTGGAAGAAGTACAGCAACATTTTGGTGAGCAAGTCTATAGTCTGGTGCAAGGGACACTGGCGATGGGTAAGCTGTCCGAGCTGATTGAAAAGAACAAGCGTCTAGAAGATCATTTTAATAACAACCAGCGCGAACATTTAAGCGGCATTTATAAAATGCTGATTGCCGTGACCGAAGATGTTCGTGTGGTGCTGATCAAGTTGGCCGAACGTACCTATGCCTTGCGTGAACTGACTCAAGCTTCTCGAGAACGTCAGGAGCGGGTGGCACGTGAAATTCTGACCATTTACTCGCCTTTAGCACACCGTCTGGGAATTGCCCAGCTTAAATGGGAGCTGGAAGATCTCGCTTTCCGTTATCTGGCCCCGGAGCGCTATAAAGAAATTGCCTCATTGCTGAATGAGAAGCGCCTGGAGCGTGAGCAGTACATTCAGTTTGTGATTGATAAGCTGAAAACTGAACTGGCCAGCCATGGGATTGAAGCCGAAATTAGCGGACGGGTGAAGCACATTTATTCGATTTATCGAAAAATGAAAAGCAAGAACTTAAGCTTTGACCAGCTCTATGATATTCGTGCAGTGCGGGTTTTGGTTAAAACCGTACCCGAGTGTTATCATTCCTTGGGTATTGTGCATCAAATCTGGCGCCATATTCCGCATCAGTTTGATGACTACATTACCAACCCGAAGGCTAATGGCTACCGTTCATTGCATACTGCGGTGATTGCCGAGAATAAGTCGCTTGAAGTGCAAATCCGAACCAAGGATATGCATGAAGAAGCCGAGCTTGGGGTATGTTCGCACTTCAACTATAAAGAAGGTGCTAAAAATACCGACCATTCCTTCAATCATCGTTTACATTCATTACGTGCCGTACTGGAACATTATCAGGAACGTAATGATGCCAGCGCGCATAAAGTAGAAGATGAACCAGAGAATTTTGAACAGATTCAAGATTTTGAAGGCTTTGAAAAAATTTATGTGTTTAGCCGTGATGGCGATATTAAAGAGTTACCACGTGGTTCGACTGTTTTGGATTTTGCCTATCACGTGCATACCGAAGTGGGTAACAAATGTTATGCCGCACGCGTTAACCAGCGCTATGTGCCGCTGACCTATACTCTGAAAACCGGTGAGCAGGTTGAAATCTTAACCAAAAAAGATCGCGAGCCGAACCGGGACTGGTTGGTCAATTCACTGGGCTACATTAAAACTGCCCGGGCACGGGATAAGTTACGTCACTGGTTTAGACAGCAAGACCGCAGTAAAAATCTGGAAGTAGGCCGTGAAATTCTCAATAAAGAGCTTTCACGTCTGGCGATTCACCCGAAAAGTATTGATTTAAGTGACTATTGCAATCACTTCAATGTCAAGTTGGGTGAAGACATTCTGATTGGACTGGTAAATGGCGATATCAGCCTGCATGCCCTGATTAATCAGGTTAACCGTCATATGCATATCGGTCAGGACGAGCCTGAACTGGTACTTAAACCGACCTTGAATCCGCGTGCCAGTCATACCTTGTCGGCACACGGCATTTTAATTGATGGTTTGGACAATGTGGAACTGCATATTGCCCAATGTTGTCAGCCGGTGCATGGCGAATCGATTGGCGGTTATATTACCCTGAATCGTGGCGTCAGTATTCACAAGGTGGCCTGTCCGGATTATGTACGCATGATTTCTCAGGAACCTGAACGTGCTGTCGAAGCCGATTGGGAAATGCAGCCGACCCGTGGCCAAAGTGTACAGATTGTGGTGGAAGCCTATGACCGTCGCGGTCTGCTCAAAGACCTGACTCAAGTGATTTTCTCGGATCAGATTAATATTCGTCAGGTAAATACCATTTCTGAAGCGGACGGTATTGCCAACATGAAACTGTTGATTGAGGTTAAAGGTTTGGCCCAGTTATCACGTCTTTTGGCGCGTTTGGAACAACAGCCGGGCATTATCAGTGCGCGCCGTTTGGTGCAAGGCAATTAATTCAACATTGCACTGATGCAATAAAAACCAGCAACACCTGTTGCTGGTTTTTTTATGTTTGATCAATTTTTTAAGGGTTTTTAAATAAAATAAACAATGAAATCAAAAATATAAATTTAAATAATTGATATTGTACAAGATACATTTTGTGTAATTTTTATTACAAATGCTATAATCCCGCCAATTAAAATAGCCTCGAGCTAAAATATTTTTGGGTATGGAAAATTAGGGCAATGCTTCAAATCAATGTGTCACAACTGTGCATAAGTCGTGCCGATGAAACCGTTGCCGCCTTAGAACAAATTCCAGCCATGCAGCGCAGACGTTTGTCAGGGATTGCCAAACTCGCTTTAAGCAGTGCCATTCAATCGCTGAATGCTGAACGGGCAGATTATATTGTTTGGGCTTCGCAATATGGCGATGAACATAAAACTTTAAACATTCTGGCTGATGTGCTGCAAGATCAGACGCCATCACCCACCCAGTTTTCCACGTCGGTGCATAATGCTATTGCCGGGTTATATTCGATTTTGTGTCAGGATGCGACCCCGTCGACCAGCCTGGCGGCTTCGTGGAGTGAAGCGCTGATTGAAGCCTATGCCTGGTTAAAAACCACAACGCAACCCAATCCACGCGTTCTGGTGGTGTATTATGACGAGGCATTACCGGCACTTTATCAGGAAGCTGAGCCTTTTACAGCTTTTGCCATGTCGGCAATTGTTGGTCTTGACGTACCCAACCTGCAACTGGATATGCAAGCACTAGGCAATCATTGCCATAAATATAAAGATGCACTCAATTTTCATGATTTCTGGCAGCAATCTGCACAAAATCAAGTTCCCCTGCATACTCAGGCGTGGCAAACATGTTAAAACCAGATCAACTTAAACAAAAAGCCAACTACCTGTGGCGTGTGGGCGCAACTGGGTTTAGTTTTGCCAGTTTTGGTATTGGCGGTGTGGCCATTGGCGGACTGGTTGCCCCTTTGGTCAATTTATCGACCCGCAATCCGGACTTGCGTCAGCAGCGTGCGCAAAAGGTGATTAAGCATAGTTTCAAGGGCTTTACCGAAATGATGGTCAAGCTGGGAATTATGACCTATGACATCGAGGGGTTGGAAAAATTACAGCACAGTCAGCAGGAACTGGTGATTGCCAATCATCCGACACTGGTGGATGTGGTGGTGCTGATCGGGCTGATGGAACAGGCCAACTGTGTGGTCAAGCAAGCACTGTGGTCGAATCCCTTTACCAAAGGTCCGGTACAAAGTGCCGGTTATATTTTAAATGCCGGTTCTGAGCAATTTATCCATGACTGCGTGGAAAAGCTCCGGCAGAATCAGGCGGCATCGCTGCTGATTTTTCCGGAAGGAACACGGACCGCCAAAGGGGAATTGCTGAATGAGTTTCAGCGTGGGGCGGCCAATATTGCCATTCGCGCCAATGTGCCGATTCGTCCGGTGCTGATTAACTGTACCCCTTCAACCTTAACCAAGAATGAAAAGTGGTATCACATTCCTTCACAGCCCTTTCATATTCAGGTGAAGGTACTGGATGCCATTCAAGTCGATGATCTTTTGGAAGATGCCAGCGTAAATCCCAAAAATGTGCGTCAGCTCAATCATCAATTACACCAATTTTTTAACCAAGAGTTATCTAAAAAATGAGCAATCTTGCTGATGAATTAAAGCAAATGATTATTGATGTTCTAGCCCTTGAGGACATCAGCATAGAAGATATTGATACCGATGCCCCTTTATTTGGCGATGGTTTGGGTCTGGATTCTATTGATGCCCTGGAACTTGGCCTAGCTTTGAAAAAGCGTTACAACATTCATTTGAATGCTGAATCGGCCGAAACCAAACAACATTTTAAATCAATTCAGAGCCTGGTTGCTTTGGTTGAAGCACAGCAACAGGTATAAGAGGTAGTCATGCTAACTCAGGAACAAGTACTGGAAAAACTTAGAGAATGGATGGAAGATCTGTTTGAAATTAGCCCTGAAGATGTGCAGCTGGATGCAAATTTAGCCACCGATCTGGATGTCGACAGTATTGATGCGATTGATCTGGTGGTCAAAATCAAGGAACTGACCGGCAAGCAGGTCAATCCTGAAGATTTTAAAAATGTCCGTACGGTGCAGGATGTGGTAACCGTAATTCAGAACATGTCTGCTGCATGAAATGGCTCTTGAAAGGGATAGTGGCAATTGGCTTGCTTCTTTATCCCTTTTTAGTGGGCTATAGCCTGGCCCATGGACAATATGTCTGGGTCAGCAGCCTGCTGATTGTTTTGGGACTCTTGCGCCTGTTCAGTAAGGGCAATGCCTTGCTGTGGCCTTTAACCGGCTTTGCCATTTTGTGTGGTAGCTTGAGCCTGATTTTAAAAGATCATGCTTGGCTAAAACTGTATCCGGTGTTGATGAGTGTCGGGGCATGTATGATTTTTGCCTCGACCTTAATCCGTCCACCGTCCATGATTGAGCGTTTTGCCCGATTGGCTGAACCAGATTTACCCGAAGCGGGTGTGATCTGGACCCGTAAAGTCACCATGGTGTGGTGCGGTTTTTTTGTATTGAATGCCTTGATTGCCTTGGCGACAGTCTTGTTTGCTTCCATGCAGACTTGGGTGCTGTATAACGGCTTTATTTCCTATGTGTTGATGGGGCTACTATTACTGGGCGAATTTATCTTGCGTAAGCGGCAACAGCGCTTAAATCAAATTCAGGAATAAAAACAGAATATTATGTTGTGTCATTTTCAAAGTCATCTTCATTCACTACAACCACTGTGCATTCAGCCTGATTTAAGCCCAGTCCGCTTTCAGGATTTTTGGCAGGATGTGATACAACAAAGCCAGGCCATTGAGTTACTTGCACAGGACAGCTGGGCACTTTGGGAACCTGACAGTTACCAGTTTTTAGTACTGCTGTTTGCGGCACTGCTGGCCAAAAAACAGGTATTACTACCTCCGCACCGGGTCAGTGACTTAGAAAAAGAACTGGCTGAACAGAACATTTATTTTTTGCAGCGCCAGCCCGTCCTAGTTCCACAAAATCCAAATATTGAATTAAACCTGGATGATGCCTTTTTAAATCATGCACAAATCTATTTTTGCACTTCCGGTTCAACTGGACAGCCGAAGAAAATTCCACGCAGCTTGCGCCAGTTGCTCAATGAAGTGCAGGGACTGGATGCCAGTTTTCAGTTGCCTGAACAAGCCATTGCCATTGCTACAGTGAGCCATCAGCATATTTATGGCCTACTGTTTAAGTTGCTCTGGCCACTGGCAAGCGGTCGCTGTTTTTATCAGGCACAGTTGGCCTTTCCGGAAGATGTGGCCGACATCCAGAAAAAACTCAGTATTTTCAAGCTCGATAACTACGTGATTTCCAGTCCGGCCCTGTTAAAGCGCTGGACCCGTGATGTTGTATTGCAAGATTGCCTGACCGTTTATTCATCCGGCGGGAAACTGGAATCCGGCGTACGGCCGTATCTGAACCAGCCGATTACTGAAGTGTTTGGCAGTTCGGAAACCGGCGGCATTGCCCATCGCCAGCAAGATGATGCCTTGTGGATGCCTTTTGCCAATGTCGATATTCAGGCCAGCGAACAGCAGGAACTTCAGGTCAGAACCAATCATGCCTTTAGTGCAGACTGGATTTTTACTGGCGATCAGGTCGAAGTCATTGAGCCGGGCAATTTGAAAAGTCCATTTCATTTATTGGGTCGCTTGGACCGGATTGTCAAACTGGAAGAAAAACGTTTAAGTCTGGATGCCATAGAGCAGAAAATTATAGAGTTGGATGACATCATACAGTGTCATGTGCTGATTCTTGAACGGGAACATCGTCAGATTTTAGCCTGTATTGCGGTATTGTCAGAGCAGGCCAGACAGCAACTGCAAAATGGCAGCAAAGCGCAGTATATTGCGGCCTTAAAAGCACAGTTAAAATCCAAGCTTGAAGGCATTGCTATTCCCAGACAGTGGCGTTTTTTGACACAATTACTGCAAAATGCCCAATCCAAGCTGAATAAACACTACATGAAATCCTTATTTCAGCCGATGTTGTTGCCTATAGTACTGGAACAGCACCATGAGTCAGAGCAGGTCAGCTATTGTCTGGAGTTTTCACCTGAGCTGGAATGTTTTAAAGGACATTTCCCCGGCAAACCTATTTTCCCGGGAGTAGGACAAATCGGTTTCATCCAGCATTTTGCCCGTCAGAGCTGGGCAGAGCTGGAATGGTGTAACGGTTTTGAGCAATTAAAATTTCAGGACCTGATTCAACCGTATATGGTGTTGCAACTGAAATTGACCAGAAAATTGCACAAAGTCAGTTTTGAGCTTTGCCATGCAGAGCAGACTTTGGCTTCTGGTCGATTGCTGTTTCATATACCTACCGAACCGGCTTAAAAAAGGACGATTTATGCAGCATTGTTTTGTCATTCCGGTGTATAACCATCCTCATTATATTGAAGCTTTGGTCGCCCATCTGGACCAGTTTCACATGCCGATCATTCTGGTCAATGATGGTAGTGATGCCGCATGTACCCAGCTTTTACATGATATTGCGCTGAAACATCCCCGGGTGGATCTGGTTGAACACACGCATAATCAGGGCAAAGGTCAGGCCGTGATGACCGGTTTACGTCATGCCCACAAGCTGGGTTTCAGTCATGCCTTGCAGCTTGATGCTGACGGTCAGCATGACTGGCAGGATGTGGCAAAATTCCTGCAAATTTCTCAGCAACAGCCGGACGCGATGGTTATCGGTCAGCCGGTTTTTGATGCATCAGTGCCGAAAAAACGCCTTTATGGCCGTTATGCCACGCATATTTGGGTCTGGATTAACAGCCTGTCTTTGGACATCAAGGACAGCATGTGCGGTTTCCGGGTCTACCCCTTAGCACCTACCATTCAGGTGCTGGATTCGGCAAAGTTTCAGCCGCGTATGGGCTTTGATAGCGAGATTCTGGTGCGCTTAAAGTGGGCCAATGTATTTTTTATCAATGTGCCGACCAAAGTCATTTATCCGGAAGATGGTATTTCCCACTTCAACGCCTGGCGTGACAACTGGGGAATGAGCCAGACCCATGCCAAATTGCTGGGTGGGATGCTGATGCGTTTGCCGCAATTATTGCGACAAAAAATGCAAGGTTGATGCTGTGGCTGATCTGAACCCGACCCAATGGAATGACATTAAAGAACGTGGCGGTATGTTACCGTTGACTTTGATGTTGGCTTTCTATCGCGTAGGCGGGCGATGGCTGTGTCGCATATTGCTGTATTTTATTATTTTGTGGTATTGGCTGTTTGCGATCGCAGCACGTCAGGCTTCACTGCAATATTTGACCCGATTGCACCATTTTGCCGGTAAAAACTCTCCATTTCTGCATACGCCGAGTCTGACCCATAGCTATCAGCATTTTATGCAGTTTGGCGAATGTATTCTGGATAAAATTGAAGGCTGGCTGGGCAATATTCCCGAGCAGCAATTACAGTTGCATGGTCATGAGCATTTTCGTGCCCGCTATCAAAAGGGGGCTGTCATTGTGGTGTCGCATTTTGGCAATATCGAGTTGCTGCGGGCGATCAAGTCGGAGTATCCACAAAAAATTAATGTGCTGGTCTATCAAAAACATGCCACCAAATTTAACCAGTTCCTGAAAAAACTCAATCATCATGCCGATGTCAATTTGATCTCGGTGGATGAACTGGGTATTGAAACTGCCCTGATTTTGCAGGAAAAACTCGATCAGGGTGAATGGGTGATTGTGGCAGCAGACCGCGTACCGGTGCAGTCAGACCGGATTCAAGCCGTTTCATTTTTAGCTGAACAGGCGAACTGGCCGCAAGGGGCCTGGATTTTGGCCAGTTTGCTGAAAGTGCCAGTGCTGGCCGTGTTCTGTTATCGGGTCGGTACTCATTTTGAAGTACATATCCATTCGATTGCTGAACAACTGAATTTTCCGCGTAACAACCGTCTGCAAGCCATGCAAACGACCATCCGTGAATATGTATCACTCCTTGAGCAGCACTGTATTCGTGCGCCGTATCAATGGTTTAATTTTTATAATTTTTGGAACAAAGATTAATGCAAGTTTTAGTTATTGGGGAATATCCACTTTCAATTGAAGATGTGGTGGCAGTCGCACGTCAGGAAAAACGCGTGGCTTTACCGGACTCGAATGAATGGCGCAATTTGATTCAGCGCGGTGCTGATTTTCTGGATCAACTGTTGCAGGATGAAGGCGTGATTTATGGCGTGACCACCGGTTATGGCGATTCCTGCCTGGTGGAAATTCCTGCGCATCAGGTCAATGAACTGCCTTTGCATTTATCGCGTTTCCATGGCTGTGGTCTGGGACAAAATCTGGATTTAATTAGCGCGCGTGCAGTGGTGGTGACGCGTTTGTGTTCGCTGGCACGTGGCTATTCCGGGGTTTCGCATGCGCTGCTGGAACGTCTGGTCTGGATGCTGAATGAAAATGTCATTCCGGTGATTCCCTCTGAAGGTTCGGTGGGGGCCAGTGGTGATTTAACGCCATTGTCCTATATTGCCGGGGCTTTGGTCGGTGAACGCGATGTGTATGATCAGGGACAGATTGTTCCTGTCAGTGCTGTGTATGCAGAAAAAGGCATGCAACCCTTAGTGATGCGTCCCAAAGAAGGCTTGGCACTGATGAATGGCACTGCCGTGATGACGGCAATTGCCTGCCTAAACTATAAAAAGGCCGAACAGATTAGTTTAGCCAGCACCTGTATTACCGCGCTGAATGTCTTGGCTCTGGAAGGTAATCCGAGCCATTTTGATGAAGTACTGTTTGCGCAGAAGCCTCATCCGGGTCAGCAACATATTGCCGCACAGCTGCGTGACTGGCTGAACAGTGAAGTACAGACTGAACATCAGAGTTCACGCTTGCAGGACCGTTATTCGCTACGCTGCGCCCCGCATATTATTGGCGTATTTGAAGATTCTAAAGTATGGCTGCGCCAGTTTATTGAAAATGAATTAAATTCTAGTAATGACAATCCATTGATTGATCCGGTGAATTTACGCGTATTGCACGGCGGGCATTTCTATGGCGGTCACATTGCCCAGGCCATGGACAGTCTGAAAATCATGATTGCCAATATTGCCGACCTCATGGATCGTCAGTTGGCGCAACTGGTGGACTATAAAATGAATAATGGTTTACCGCGTAATCTGACCGGAGCGACCGACGAGCGCCTACCGTTGAATCATGGCTTTAAGGCGGTACAGATTGGCGTGTCGGCATGGACGGCAGAAGCCTTGAAACAGACCCTTTCTGCTTCGATTTTCTCGCGCTCGACTGAATGTCATAACCAGGACAAGGTCAGTATGGGTACCATTGCGGCACGTGACGCCAGCCGTGTGATCGTACTGACCGAACAGGTCATTGCGGCCCTGTGCTGTGCCAGTGTACAAGCCATTCATTTAAAAACTCTGGATGGAAAATTGTCTGAAGTTCTCGCCACATTTAAGGCCTGGGTATTAGAGACTTTTGACTATGTGGTGGAAGACCGGCCATTGCAGTACGAGTTGCAGCAACTGGTCGACCGACTGGAAAATCTGCAATTATTGAACAGTGGACTTGTTCGCTAAACGTGATGGGAAACAGACGATGCATGCCGATGTAATGATTGAAGTGCCCTTTCATGATGTGGATACCATGGACGTGGTCTGGCATGGGCATTATTTAAAGTATTTTGAAATTGCCCGCTGCAAGTTGCTGGACCAGTTTCAGTATAACTATAAGCAGATGCGCGCTTCTGGCTATGCCTGGCCGGTGATTGAAAGTCATGTGCGTTATGCGCATGGCATCCTGTTTGAGCAGAAAATTCGGGTGCGCGCCATTTTAAAAGAATGGGAAAACCGCCTGAAAATTGAATACCAGATTTTTGATGCCGAAAGTGGAAAAAGGCTCACTAAAGGCTATACCACACAAGTGGCGGTCCATATTGCCAGTCGGGAAATGTGTTTCCAGTCGCCGCAAGTTTTATTGCAGCGTTTAAATGCCTGGTCTGAATTTAAGCCGGAGTAAAGCAAGATGACATCTTTCAATCTACCACGAGCAGTAGGATTATTCCTGGCTGGACTGCTGTCGCTGATCACGTTGCTGTCACAAGCAGTACATGCGCAAAATCCGCAGCTCAGACAGATCTTTGCTCAACTTTCCGAAACACCAACGGTACGGGCCAATTTTGAACAGCAAAAGAAACTGGCGAGCATGAACAAAACCTTTGTATCCAAAGGCACGGTGTTATTTTCCAAATCGCAGGGCGTAATTTGGAAAATCCAGAATCCGGTCAAGGCTGACCTGATTGTGACCCCACGTAAATTGGTGCAAAAAACCCAGCGGACCTATAGCCAGATTGAAATTGACAAATCTCCTTATGGTTCGGTCGCGACTATGTTCTTGCAGCTGATGTCGGGGAATGAAGCGGCTTTGGCCAAAAACTTCAATATCGTTTCGGCCAGTTATAGTCCGGCACAGTGGACTGTGGCCTTAACCCCGAAAAGCAGTTTATTTAAAAAACTGTTTGTCCGGGTCGATGCGCAAGGGCAGCGTTATGTGGACCGTATTGTGATTCGCGAGAAAGCCAATAACAGCACCAGCATTCGCTTTAGCCAGCAAACAACCCAACCCCAAACCTTAACGGCTGAGGAAAATGCACTTTTCCAACTGGCAAAATAAATTTACCGCACTGTGGCTGCTTGTACTTAGCGTGATTGCCATTGCGCTTGGTAGCGCATGGCTGAAAAAAGACATTCATATTCAAACCAATATCTTTGCCTTATTGCCGGAAGCCCACCATGACCCGCGATTGGAACGGGCGCAGCAATATGTCAGTCAGCAGCTGAATGACAAAGTCTTTGTGGTGCTGAATGCTAAAGATGATGCCGCCCTGACCAAAGCCACAGCGACTTTTAAACAAAAGGTGGCACAAAGTGATTTATGGCAGCCCTTACATGCACAGCTGGACAGTGACAAGTTTGCCCAGGTGTTGTATCAGCATCGTGCCGGTTTGCTATCATCCACAGATCAAAAGCTGCTGGAGCAACAGGATTATGCCGCGCTGAGCGAACAGGGCCTGTTGCAGATCATGAGCCCGGGTATGCCGGTCACAGCAGAGCTGTTACAACAAGATCCGCTCTTATTATTTCCACGTTATGCCGTAGGTTTATCCGGTTTACAGGCGAACCCGGATATTGCGCTGGAAGATGGCTTTGCCACCATTCGCAATGAGCAGGGCATTTCCCGTCTTATTGTCTTGCAGCTTAAAAATAGCCCTTACAATATTGATTATCAGGAAAAAACTGCCGCATGGATTGCGCAGTTAAATTTAAAACTGAAACAGATGCAGGTTGAGCCGCACTGGACCGGAACTTTATTGTTTGCCCAGTTCGGTACCACCTCGGCGGAAAAAGAGATTTCCACCATTGGGGTCGGTTCGACCATCGGGATTTTCTTCCTGGTGCTGTTTGGTTTCCGCTCGGTTCGTCCGATGCTCACGGAAATGATTGCTGTAGGCACCGGCTGTCTGGTGGCCTTTGCCATTACCCATGTAGTATTTGGGGAAATTCACCTCATGACCCTGGTGTTTGGTGCCAGTCTGGTCGGAGTCTGTGTTGACTTTTCCTTTTACTTTATGGCGATGCAATCACAGCATCGGCATATTAACGGTTTTGCCGTACTGAAACCGCTGTTGCCCAGTCTGTTTATGGGTCTGATGACGACATTGGTGGCTTATATTTTCCTCAGCTTTACCCCATTTCCAGGCTTTAGGCAGATTGCTGTTTTCTCAATGGTGGGGCTGGCTGCGGCATGGATCACCAGCATTTTATTGTTGCCAAGATTGCCGGCATTAAATGCTGAACCGGCGATTCGCCGCCTAAGTTTTATTGGCCAAGCTCGAACCTTTATTCAGGCCAGAAAGGGGCTGCGTTATGGCCTGATCGCTGTGATTACGGTCGTCACCGGCAGCAGTTTGATGTTGCTGCAAAGCAATGATGATATCCGTAACTTGCAAAGTATGGATCAACAGCTGAAACAGGAAGACCAGTATGTGCGTGAACGCTTTATGCAGCAGCAAAGCAGTGAATACTTTGTGGTGCATGGCGATACGCTGCAGCAGCTAGAACAGAATGAACAGCAATTGCTGCAAAAACTGCAAGTGTTACAGGCGCAAAACAAGCTGGAGGGTGTTCAGGCTTTAGGTCAATGGCTGCCCTCCAAAGCGCAGCAGCAACACAATATTCAATTGTTGCAAGCCATTCCAGCCAGCGCCTTACAGGACTATGCCGCAGCATTGCAGCTGAATCCGGCAGAGGTACTGGCTTGGCAAAAACAGTTGGCTCGGCAGCCTTTACTCAGTCCAGCTGAAATGAGCCAGCATCCTTTGGCCTTTTTACAAATGAGCCCAACCGAGCGTCTGGTGCTGCTGCAAAATGTACATGATGTGGCTACCCTGCAACAGCTGAATATTCCACAGGTACAGTTATTGCGTCCGGTAAATCAGCTGTCTGAGCTGTTCCAGCAACACCGTATTCAGGCACAGTGGTTGCTGTTATCTGCTTTAGTCTGCCTGATGATTGGTTTGGGGATACTGTATGGGCTGAAGTCGGTTTTGCCTTTGGTGTTACCGGTCAGTCTGGCTTTAATGACGACCTTCGCCATTCAGGCCTGGCTCGGAGTGGAAATCAATCTGTTCAGCATTATGGGTACTTTCCTGATTATCGGGATTGGGGTGGACTATGCCATTTTTTACCGCCATGGACATGATCATCCACAAGTAGTCGGCATGGCCTTATTCCTATGTATGATGTCGACCTTATTAGGTTTTGGGTTATTATCCTTTAGCCAGACTTATGCCATTCACTGCTTTGGTTTGACGGTTTTATTTGGGGTTATTTTTTCATTTATCTACGCAACATTGTTTACATCATCCGATGCCAAACATGTTGTGCTTCAACAGTATCAGCCAAAGAGCTGAAAAAATAAGGTACAGTGCAATGAGCACCATGCAACACACAGATGTATTGATTATTGGCGCAGGGCCATCGGGGAGTTCGGCAGCAGCATTACTGCGCCAGAAAGGCTATCAGGTCACGATCATCGAAAAACAGCATTTTCCACGCTTTTCCATTGGCGAATCATTACTGCCGCAATCGATGGTGTTTTTGGAAGAAGCAGGCTTGCTAGACACCGTGCGTGAGCATGTCGAACAGTTTGCTTTCCAGTTTAAAAATGGCGCAGCCTTCTTAAAAGGTCAGCAGCGCAGTTTTTATGATTTCCGCGAGAAATTTAGCGATGGTCCCGGCACCACCTGGCAGGTTCGCCGTGCCAACTTTGACCATTTGCTGGCACAGCAGGCAGAAAACTATGGTGCCGACATCCGTTTCGGTCATGAAGTGATTGATGTTGATGTGGCTCCAGAACATCCAATTTTAACGGTCAAAGACGAACAGCAGCAGGTCTATCAGATTCAGGGCAAATTTTTACTCGATGCCAGCGGTTTTGGCCGCATCCTGCCAAAATTTCTCGATCTGGAAAGCCCGTCCGATTTTCCAGTACGTCGTGCCGTGTTTACCCATATTGAAGATGGCATTCTGGATGACCCGGAATTTGACCGGGAAAAAATTCTGATTACGGTACATGCCAAAGATCCACGTGCCTGGTACTGGCTGATTCCATTTGCTGATGGCCGTTGTTCTTTCGGGGTGGTGGCTGAGCAGGATTTCTTTGAACGCTATGGCTTTGATGGCAGTGCCGATTATGATCTGAATGCCTTGTTGCCGCAGATTCTGGCAGATGAAGAAAGCCTGTCGCATGTGCTGCGCAATGTCAAATTTGATATGCCGGTGCGTACCCTGGTGGGCTACTCTGCCGATGTCAAACATCTGGCCCAGCGTAACTATGCTTTATTGGGCAATGCCGGTGAATTCCTCGACCCGGTATTTTCTTCTGGTGTGACCATTGCCCTGAAATCTGCCAGTCTGGCCATTCCACTGGTTGATCAGCAGCTGCAAGGACAGCCGGTCGACTGGACGGAGCAATATGAAAAACCGCTACGTGCAGGCATTCAGGTGTTCCGTGCCTATGTGGAATCATGGTATAGCGGTGAATTTCAGGATGTGGTGTTCTCGAAAAATCAGGATGATAAAATCCGCCGCATGGTCTCTTCCTTACTGGCCGGCTATGCCTGGGACAGCAGCAATCCAATTTATAAAAATGCCAAAAAGCGTTTAAGCACGCTGGCAGAATATTGCCGTGATCCGCAGTTACAACACGTTGAGATGAACGGTGCCTAGAATGAAACTGAAATGGACGGGGATTTTGCTCGCTGCAGTCCTGCTATGTAGTGGCTGCCAGTCCATGCTGCCTCAAGCACCAGGTCTGACAACTGCTGCCTGGACTGCACAAAACTACCAGCGTCAGGATCAGTTAGAAATTCAATGGAAAGAACACAGTTTCAGCTTTTTACTGTATCAGCAACAAAAAGGTCAAAAGCTGGAAATGCTGGCTTTGACCCTGACCGGGCAGCAGTTATTCAAGCTCAGTTTTGATGGCCGCAAGGTTGATGTCGAACAGCGCATTGCACCAATGAAGCTATTGCCATTTGAGTTTGTGGTGCGCGATATTTTATATGCCACCTATCCGGATTTTGCCCGCTTGCAGCAGAATGTCCGTATTGAAACTTCGGCTCAGACCCAGAAAGTATGGATCAATCAGCAGTATGTGCTGAATATTCAACAGCAGGACGGGGCCATTGAGCTGAACAATCTGCAGGTGCCGTACCAGATGGTCATCAGTCCTATCAGCGAAGGCCTGACCAGCACAGAGGGGGAAAACTCAGATGTGCAAAGCACTGAATAAGGGGGATGAGCATGGGCGATAAAATCACACAATATCCTGCAGTCGGCATTCAGTTGAGTGCCGGTCTATCTGCACTCGGAAATACCGCTGAACAGATCAGACAGGCGCTGACCACGCAGCAAAATACCTTGAGCCTTCGTTCAGGATTTATTCCAGAAAAACAGGTCTGGGTAGGCGCCTATCAGCAGCCTTTAATCGAAACTGTTCCCGCATTTCTGCAGGATGTCGATTCGCGTAATCTACGTTTTGCCTTAACGGCGTTAAGTTTAATCGAAAGCGAAATCCGAGATTATACTGCGCAGTTTGATCGCAAACGTCTGGCAATTATTCTGGGCACATCGACCTCCGGCATTGCTGACAATGAAATATTGCTGAAACAGTATTTTAACCATCACAGAAAAATTGAAATTAATCACTATAAACAGGAAATGGGTAGTCTGGCCAAAGGTCTACAGATGTATCTGGGCTGGGAAGGTCCGGCATACACCATTTCCACGGCCTGTTCTTCCAGTGCCAAAGCCATGGCGGCAGGACAGCGATTGATTAATGCCGGTCTGGCAGATGCGGTGCTGGTCGGTGGTGTTGATACCTTGTGCCGGTTGACTCTGAATGGTTTTCACAGTCTGGAAAGCCTGTCCAATGGTCTGTGTCAGCCCTGTGGTGCACAGCGCGATGGTATCAATATTGGCGAAGCGGCGGGACTGTTTTTATTGTCCAAAGAAACCGCCCCTGTGATGCTGATGTCAGCCGGGGAATCGATGGATGCCTGGCATATTTCTGCACCGCATCCGGAAGGCAAAGGGGCTGCCGAAGCCATGCAAAAGGCGCTGGATATGGCGGGTATTAGCGCCAGTGAGATTGGCTATTTAAATATGCACGGAACGGCAACGCCGCAAAATGATGCCATGGAAATCAAAGCCGTGCAGACGGTATTCCAGCAATATGAAGTACCGATCAGCAGCAGCAAACATAAAACCGGGCACTGTCTGGGAGCCGCTGGAGCTATTGAAGCTGTAATTTGCCAGCAGGTGTTAGCCGATCAGTCCTGGTTGCCGCTGCATCATTCAGGCAGTATTGATCCGGAACTGGATGAAGCCAACTATGTGCTGAATGCGCAGTTGCAACAACCGATAGAATATGTCATGAGTAATTCTTTTGCCTTTGGCGGCAGCAATATCAGCCTAATTTTTGGAACAAAATTGAAATGATGGATGCAATACAGTTTATCCCGCATGAACAGCCGATGGTGTTTGTCGATCATCTGATTGAAGCCAGTGACAATTTTGCCATTGCCGAACTGGTGATTCGTCCCGAATTGATGTTTTGTGAAGCGGAAGGCTTGCCGACCTGGAGCAGTATTGAACTGATGGCACAGACCATTAGTGTTTATGCAGGACATAAAGGGAAAATGTCAGGTTTGCAGCCTAAAATTGGTTTTTTATTGGGTACGCGTAAAATGCAGTTGCCTGTGCCTTATTTTGCTTTAGGTGAAACCGTCAGGATTAAAGCGGAACAAGGTTATTTACATGAGGGGCTGGGGCAGTTTCAATGTGAAATTGAATACCGGGAACATCGCTTTAGTGCCATGTTGAGTGTATTTGAGCCGCCAGAAATGAAAGAAGAACTTAAGGATACAGTGTGAGTAGACGAATTTTAGTAACAGGCTCAAGCCGTGGAATTGGTAAAGCCATTGCCTTGCAACTGGCACAGGCTGGATTTGATGTCACCGTCCATGCGCGCTCCAGACAACAAGAAGCCGAACAGGTGGTTGAAGAAATCCGTGCTTTAGGTCAAGCCAGCCATGCACTGTTATTTGATGTAAATGAACGTGAAAAAGTGCTGCAATTGCTGGAACAGGATGTTGCCGAGCATGGCGCATTTTATGGTGTGGTATTGAACGCAGGCTTAACCCGTGACGCGGCATTTCCGGCCTTAACCGATAGCGACTGGGATGAGGTGGTTTCGACCTCACTGGACGGTTTTTACAATGTACTTAAACCTTTGGTGATGCCGATGATTCGGCTGAAACAGGGCGGCCGCATTGTGACTTTATCTTCGGTTTCAGGTTTGATGGGTAATCGGGGACAGGTCAATTACAGTGCAGCAAAAGCGGGACTGATTGGTGCCACCAAAGCTTTGGCACTGGAACTGGCAAAACGCAAAATTACCGTGAACTGTGTAGCACCGGGCTTGATTGAAACCGAAATGGTCACTGAAGAAGTGAAAGAACATGCCCTGAAAATGATTCCCTTACAACGTATGGGGCAGGTTGATGAAGTCGCCAAAGTGGTGAAATTTTTATGCAGTGATGATGCCAGCTATATCACCCGACAGGTGATTTCGGTCAATGGGGGCTTGATTTGATGAAACGTGTGGTAGTGACGGGCATGGCCGGAATCACCTCTTTAGGTGAAACGGCAGATCAGGTATTTGCACAATTTGAACAGGGCAAAAGTGGCATTCGTTACATGCCGGACTGGGAAGTGTATACCGACTTGCGCAGCAAACTGGGTGGTCCGGTCGAATCCTATACCATTCCCAAGCATTTTAACCGTAAAGTGACCCGCGGCATGGGTCGGGTGGCCCTGATGTCAACGGTCTGTGCTGAAAAAGCCTTGGAAGATGCCGGTCTGTTAAATGACCCGATTTTAAACAGTGGTCAAACTGGTGTGGCCTTCGGTTCATCTGCCGGCAGTGTCGATGCAATTGGCGAGTTTGGCAGCATGTTGATTGATAACAACATGAACAAGCTGAATGCGACCACGTATATCCGCATGATGTCGCATACCAGTGCCGTCAACATGACCGTTTATTTTGGCTTGAAAGGTTTAACTTTACCGACATCCAGTGCCTGTACTTCAGGTTCTATGGCGATCGGTCAGGCCTATGAAGCCATTAAATATGGCAAGCAGACTGTGATGCTGGCAGGGGGTGCCGAGGAACTCAGTGCCGCAGGTTCTGCGGTGTTTGATGTGCTGATGGCGACCAGTAGCCAAAATGAACATCCGGAAAAAACACCGCGTCCATTCGATAGCAAACGTGATGGCCTGGTGGTGGGTGAAGGCGCAGGCTGTTTAATTCTGGAAGAATATCAACATGCCCAAGCACGCGGTGCCAAAATTTATGCAGAAATCATCGGTTACGGCAGCAACACCGATGGTCAGCATGTCACTCGTCCAGATGCTGAAATGATGGGACGCTGTATCCAGCTGGCTCTGTCAGATGCGCAAATTGCAGCAGACCGGATTGACTATGTGAATGCGCATGGGACATCCACCGATCAAGGGGATATTGCGGAAACTCAGGCTACAGCACGTGTACTAGGTAAAAAACCGATCAGCTCTTTAAAAAGCTATTTTGGCCATACTTTGGGAGCTTGTGGAGCAATTGAAGCCTGGCTCAGTATTGAAATGATGCAGCGTAGCCAGTTTATACCGACATTAAATCTGGATGAAATTGATGCGGCCTGTGGCGATCTGGATTACATTGTTAAACAGTCAAGAAATATGCATGCCGACATAGTTATGAGTAACAATTTTGCTTTTGGAGGAATTAATACCTCCCTGATTTTTAAACGTGTCTAACAACAACTAGAGGGTACATCATGTTGATGAAGAAATTAACACTTACAGCTGCATTGTGTTTGGGTGGAGTGGTTTCAGCTCAAGCTGCAGACCAAATGCATGACTTCAACTTTCAGGAAGCGGTGAGTCGTGCCGTTGCTGACGGTACGCTGGACGGTTCGGTTAAGTTTTACTTGGCGGGTACACGTGCAGGTGGAAAAGTCATTCAAAAAGGTTTAGTGAGCAATAAAAAAACCAATGGTTTTGCCAAGTCTGCTGAAAGCTCATGCGATCATGTTTTACGTTCCGCTTTAATCCAGTTCCAGAACACTGCCAAGGCAAAGGGTGCCAATGCTGTCACCAATATTGTGAGCTACTATAAAGCAAACGAAACCCGCAGTACCACCACTTACCAATGTGCCAAAGGAACTGCGGTTGCCGGTGTAGCCTTAAAAGGTGATCTTGCAAAACTATAAGCTTGTGCATTTACACTGATAAAATTTCAGATCTCGTACAGCATTTTATATTTTTGACCTGCATAAAAAAGCCCATCAGATGATGGGCTTTTTTATTGAATTTAAAGAAAGCACAGAAATTACTTTGGAATTTCCTGTTCCTCATCAAATTCAGGTTTCACCTGTACAATAAAGTCCTGACGGTTCAGGCCACGCCATAAGGCAAATGCAGTACCAATATAAATTGAAGAATAGGTACCGACAAATACACCAATAAACATTGCAATCGAGAACCAGTGCAGACCTTCACCGCCCAGGAACATCATTGCGACAACGACCAGCAATAAGGTCATGGAGGTGTGGATGGTCCGACGTAAGGTTTCAGTCAACGCGATATTGACGATTTCAACTGGCGAGGCACCGCGAATCTTGCGGAAATTTTCACGGATACGGTCGGATACCACAATGTTATCGTTTAACGAGAAACCTAACAGCGCAAGAATAGCTGCCAGTACGGTTAAATCAAACGGCCATTGCATCATGGCAAAAATACCAATGGTGACAATGATGTCATGGAATAACGAAAGCACCGCACCTACCGCCAGCTTGAATTCAAAACGAATGGTCACGTAAACCAGCATGAGCAGTAATGCCAAGGCTACAGCACCTGCCGAACGAATATACAGCTCGTTACCGACCTGTCCACCGACAGAATCCACTTTGTGGACCTCAGCAGGGTTATTCGGTAATTGTGCTGCTTTGGTGATGGCGTTATTCAGATCTTCTACTTCAATGTTCTGAACAGGCATACGAACCAAGAGGTCTTTGTTACTGCCGAGAGTTTGTACCACCGCATCCTTAAAGCCTGCCTGGTTCAAAGCCTGAATAACTTCGACCTGATTGGCCGGTTGTTTATAGTTCAGCTCGGCAGAAACACCGCCAGTAAAGTCCAGACCGAGGTTTAGACCTTTGGTGGCAATAAAGAAAATACTGGCCAAAGTTAAAAGAATAGAGATGATTGCCGCAGGTTTGGCAATCTTCATAAAGTCAATGATGCGCTCATCATCCGGGCGACCGTATTTCTTTTTCGGTTGAGTCATATCAGTCATCTTCGATCTCCTAAATGCTCAACTTTTTCAAGTTACGTTTTTTGCCATAAATAAGCTGTACGATGGCACGTGTTACCGTAATGGCTGTAAACATCGAGCAGACAATACCGATCATTAATGTCACCGCGAAGCCCTTAATCGGACCTGTACCAATGGCAAACAGAATGAACGCAACCAGGAAGGTAGTTAAGTTCGAGTCAAAAATGGTGTTATAGGCCCGATCATAACCGGCGACAATCGCCTGTTTGGGCGAGGCCCCCCATTTCATTTCTTCCCGTATTCGCTCACAGATCAGTACGTTGGCATCGACCGCCATACCAATGGTAATCACGATACCGGCAATACCTGGAAGGGTGAGGGAAGCGCCAATCCATGACATGACGGTCAGGATCATAGCCAGGTTAAATACCAGTGCAAAGTTGGCAATTACACCGAATAGACGGAAGAACACCACCATCCAGATCGCCACCAGAAGGAAGCCGATTTGAGTCGATAACACACCTTTGTCAATATTTTCCTGACCCAGGCTCGGACCAACCACACGTTCTTCAACAAAATACATCGGCGCAGCCAGTGCACCAGCACGAAGCATCAAGGCAAGTTCAGCCGCTTCCTGTGGTGAATCCAGACCGGTAATACGGAACTGGGAACCTAATACCGCCTGAATGGTTGCAGCGTTAATGATGACTGACTCAGCATAAGGAGTACGAACTTCGGTTTGCGCACCCGTCACAGGATCAGGCACATAGCTGATCTTTTGCTTGTTCTCGATGAACAATACCGCCATACGTTTACCAACCGCATTACGGGTGGCATCTGCCATTAACTTACCGCCAGCGCTGTCCAAAGTAATATTTACTTCAGCACCGCCAGTATCCTGGCTAAAGCCGCTAGAGGCATTCTGAACACGTTCACCGGTCAGAATTCGGTTACGGTTGAGCAATAACTCACGACCGCTATCCAATGATTCATAAGCAAAAACTTCAGTACCCGGAGGTAGGGCCTGAGCTGTAGACTTTCCAGTATACGGATCGATGTACTGGTCATTCAAATCGGAAACCAGACGGAATTCCAGGTTGGCTGTACGGCCCAAGACGCGTTTCGCTTCAGCAGTGTCCTGAACACCCGGAAGTTCAACTACAATACGGTTGCTGCCTTGAGTTTGAACCAATGCTTCCGCTACACCTAACTCGTTAATACGGTTACGTAAAGTGGTTAAGTTCTGGTTAACGGCATAAGACTGAATTTCCTGCTTGCGCACGTCGGTATAGTTCAGACGTAAAGTTGAACCGGACTCAGAGGCAATTGCCTGCTGGTTGAATTCATTGCCATTACGACGCAAGAAATCCATCACAGCTTCACGGTCACCGTTATTGGCAAACTGAACGGTAATGGTATTGTTATTCAATGACAGGCTGTTGAATTTTAGCTTGTTGTCACGCAATTGACGACGCAGATCAGTCGCCGATGTTTCCATACGCTGACTGATGGCCTTGTCCATATCCACTTCAAGCAGGAAGTGCACACCACCACGTAAATCCAGACCCAGTTTCATTGGTTTGGCACCAATTTTTTGCAGCCATTCAGGTGTGGTTGGGGCAAGGTTCAAGGCAACAACATAATTATCACCCAATCCGCGACGCAATACTTCTTTGGCTTTTAACTGTGCTTCAGAGGAGTCGAGACGTAAAAGGGCAGCATTATTGCTAAAGCTGTTGTCATGGCTTGAAATTTTTTCACTTTGTAATAATTGCTCTGCTTTTTGTACGATGCTCTGGTCAATTTGGGTGCCGGCTTTGGCACCGGAAATTTGAACAGCAGGTTCATCGGGGTACAAACTAGGCAGCGCGTATAATGTGCTGATCACCAAAACCACAAGGATCAGCAGATATTTCCATGCTGGGTAACGCATCTGTTTTCTTCTTAAAATGAAAAAGTCGTGCTAGGGCACGACTAATTTTGATTAGAGATTATTTAATGTGCCTTCAGGAAGAACTGAAATCACACTTGCGCGCTGAATTTTTACTTCTACGCCACGGCTGAGTTCAACCACTGCAAAATCGCCTTCAATTTTAGTGATTTTGCCCATCAGGCCACCTGCAAAAACTACTTCGCTACCTACACCCAGGCTTTCAACCAGGGTACGGTGTTCTTTCGCGCGTTTCGCTTGAGGACGCCAGATCAGGAAATAGAAAATTGCGACAAATACCGCAATCATCAAAAGGTTGGTTACCAAACTTGGTTGTTGTGCAGCTTCACCTGCTGCGTGAGCAGTAGAAATAAAAAGGCTCATTTCAATTTCCTAAACTAAAAAATGTATATCAACAATATGATGATAAATAAGATAACTTGTTCAGCAATTTACCTTGTCTTTTTCTTCAGCGCAAATACTGAAAGATTAATCTTCAGGACAAGGGGGGACTTCTAGACCACGACGCGCATAAAAATCCTGTACATATTCATCAAAAGTACCATTATCTAACGCATCACGGATGTCTTGTGTAAACCTTTGGTAATAACGCAGGTTATGAATAGTACCCAGCATGGAACCCAGCATTTCGCCACATTTTTCCAGATGGAACAGATAAGCACGGGTAAAGTTTTGGCAGGTATAGCAGTCGCAGTCTGGATCGAGTGGACTTTGGTCATGACGATATTTGGCATTACGAATCCGCACCAGACCGTCTGTCACAAAATAATGACCATTACGTGCATTACGGGTTGGCATGACACAGTCAAACATATCCACACCACGGCGGATGCCTTCCACGATATCTTCAGGCTTGCCGACACCCATCAGGTAACGGGGCTTGTCTTCCGGCATTTTCGGTGGAAGATGATCCAGAATCTTGATCATTTCCTCTTTCGGTTCACCGACAGAAAGACCGCCAATGGCAAAGCCATCAAAGTCGATTTCTTTTAAGCCTGCCAGTGATTCATCACGCAGGTCTTCATACATACCGCCCTGAATAATACCAAACAGGGCATTTTTATTTTTTAATACATCATGATGATGGGTTTTACAGCGTTTTGCCCAGCGCAGTGAAAGCTGCAAAGATTTCTGTGCTTCTTCACGCGTAGCCGGGTAAGGCGTACATTCGTCAAAAATCATCACGATGTCTGAATTCAAGGTATGTTGAATATCCATTGAAATTTCAGGTGATAAAAAGACTTTTGAACCATCAATTGGTGAACGGAAGGTTACACCTTCTTCTTTAATCTTACGCATCGCACCCAGGCTGAACACCTGGAAGCCGCCTGAATCGGTTAAAATCGGTTTGTTCCATTTCATGAACTCGTGCAAACCGCCATGTTCACGAATCACGTCCAGGCCGGGACGTAAATAGAGATGGAAGGTGTTACCTAAAATAATCTGGGCTTTAATATCTTCTACATCACGTGGGAGCATGCCTTTGACTGTACCGTAGGTACCGACAGGCATAAACACTGGGGTTTCCACCACGCCGTGTTCCAGCGTTAAACGACCACGACGGGCACGGCCCGACTGACCTAATTTTTCAAACTTCATAAAATATCCTGGACGAGAGCAAAGCACTGCTTTGGTTGCAGTGCAAGAGCGAAAAAACAGTTCGCCGCCAAAAGTTCGCTATTTTCCTTGATTACGCACATAAACGCCAGTGTTGTCGAATTTTAACGCGATTCTTTTTTGCTGAAGAAAATAAGCTACAAGTGAGGCTGTGCTTGCCTTGCGGATGGGCATGTAGAAATGATGCTTTTCTGCATGCCGATGTTTTCATTTATAGGACTTACGCATTGACGGATTCAAAAAAGTATTAAAATACTTTATAAAGCATCTGTGATCAGACGAATTAAAAATGCTTCTACAGCAACTTGTACTCTACC
>NZ_JBIQOC010000023.1:0-50348 GCF_044130295.1 Acinetobacter uliginosus
GAAACACCTAATGTTTTAGCTGCAACGCTAATGCTTACATATTTACTCATGTTGTATATAATAGTATAGAAATAAGTAGATTTCAATTAGTAGTTACAAACCCTGAGTTTTTATCTGGCTATGGCAGGATTATACAAATATTTTAAAGGCGCAATATCTCGGGTGGTGATAACTGCAAGCTCCCACTCAGATGGGTCGTTTGGCTTATTCAGTACACTGGTACCCTTCAGCCAGCTTCAGAATATTCAGTGGATGAGTTAGAGAAAATAGCAACATATTTTAAGGATCGAGAAAGATGCGTAGATAGCTGCGCCTTGAGGTTAAGCAGAATGTCAATTTCTAATTTATTTACTGTAATCTGTTTACATACCAAAAGTAGCGAAATGATGAGCTAACTATCGCTATATGTCTGATCAAATTGTAGAAATTCTTCCATTTTTTAGTTTTTACATTATTTTTTAACTGCACGTTTAAAAGCTTTCAATACTTGCTCTCTGGTACTCGCCACCCATTAAACCAGGTCATGGTTGAGGCTAGCTCCTTCCCCATCTATCTAAGCCACCTGATTTTAGTTTCCACGTTTTTTAACCAGGGGCTAAACACACCAGATGATGGCCTGCACAACGTCCCCGCTTCTAAAGCCTTTGTCCTATGTAAAAGGTGGCATTATGCGTAATTTAAACATCAGTTTCTTTCAGCTTAGGCTATTTCCAGCAGTCCATTGAATGAAAACAATAATTTTGGCACCTATTTTGCTTAATCAGTATTACGTTTTATAAAAATTGTAATATTGAGGGGCAACACTATGGGTTACGTTGCACGTGAACTCAGTCAAAGAAAAAAACTGCTGTTTGGCTTGGGGTCTTTTTTAATACCGGTCTTGATTTGGTGTGCAGTCAGCTATTTACCCTTTATCTGGCATCCACAAGTCCAGATTGCCGATTCAGGCAGCGTGAACTATTTACAGGTCGGTAGTCGCATTGATAAAGACGTCTTTTTCTCTGCCGCCCAGTCTGCGCTAGATCAAGGTCTGGCTCCACCGCAAGGGATTCTGGTGAATCCGATCTATCTGCCCGCCCCACATGAAGTGGCGATTGCCCTGGTCACGGCATTCACCACTGAACCTGCACAGGCCAATACACCCTGGTTCCATGAAAGCCTGTGGCACAGTATCAAACTGGTCTTTAGTGCTTTCTTTATTTCTTCGCTGATCGGGATTCCACTCGGTATTTTATGTGGTTTCTCTCACAAAATTTCCCAGCTGACCGAGCCTTTTGTTGAATTTTTCCGCTACCTGCCTGCCCCGGCCTTTGGTGCACTTGCGGTTGCTATTTTAGGGATCAATGATGCACCGAAAATTGCCATCATTGTCATTGGCACCCTGTTCCAGCAAATCCTGATTATTGCCAATACCACACGTCTGGTGGACCGTAGCCTGATTGAAGCCGGTTTTACCTTAGGCACCAATAAAATGAAAAGCTTGTTTTATGTGGTCATTCCAGCGGCCCTTCCTGAAATTTACCGCAATCTGCGTGTCCTGCTCGGCTGGGCATGGACCTATCTGATCGTGGCTGAACTGATCGGCAGTACCTCGGGGATTACCTGGTTTATTACCCAGCAAGCCCGTTACCAGAATTTTGACAATGTCTTTGCCGCGATCCTGATCATTGGGGTGATTGGTCTGCTTTGCGATGTGATGTTAATGAAACTGGGACAACGCCTATTTAAATGGAAACCGGGAGCAAATTAATGCAAAACCCTGAATTTAATACCCGCGAATACTTTAACAAGATTTATAGCCGTCCGGTGATTCTGGAAGCGAAACAGCTGACGCAAAAATTCAGTCATGGCAAAACTGAACGTACGGTTTTAAATGCCCTGGATCTCAAAATTCATAAGCGTGAGTTTATCTGTGTGATTGGTCCTTCTGGTTGTGGAAAGTCTACGTTTAGCCGTGTAGTAGCAGGACTAGACCCGTATAGCAGTGGTGAGATTCTGGTCGATGGCCAGCCGATTACCGGTCCGAGTCCGGAACGTGGCATGGTGTTTCAGGGCTATACCCTGTTCCCATGGAAAACCGTCAAAGAAAATGTCATGTTTGGCCCAAAAATGAAAGGCCAAAGTAATGCCTCAGCCGAAGCGCAGGCACGTGAATGGATCAATATCATTGGTCTGGAAAAATATCAGGACCAGTATCCGCATCAGCTGTCTGGCGGGATGAAACAGCGTGTCGCGATTGCCCGTGCGCTGGTCAATGAACCCAAAGTCTTGCTGATGGATGAACCTTTTGGTGCGCTGGATCCGCATACGCGCCAGAAAATGCAGCGTCACCTGCTGGACCTGTGGCAGAACATCGATATCACCATTATTTTCGTGACCCACGATATGGATGAAGCGATTTTGCTGGCCGACCGCATTGTGGCCTTGAAAGCCAATCCGGGTGAAATTAAAGAAATTATTGAAGTGAATCTGCCACGTCCACGTCATCCCGATCTGATGCTGACGCCGGAATTTAAACAGCTGCGTGAGCATGTCGATCACATGGTGCATGCCCAGGAAGATGAACTAGATCCAGCACTGGCGGATCTGCCGGAGATTCCGCGTCTGACCAAAGTGAGCACCAGCAAATAATCAGGTTAAAAGCACCTTTGGGACGACCCAAAGGTTTTAATCGCTGTGTTGGACGACCAACAATTAAGGTGATTGCCATGCAAGACCCATATGTACTTCCGCTTATTGATATCTCCAAACTGCAAAGTCCACATCTGGCCGACCGTCTTGAAGTCGCTCATGCTCTGGATCAGGCCTGCAAAGAGGTTGGCTTTCTCTATCTGCAAGGTCGCCAATTTAATTTTGACTATGCCAAAGCCTTGATTGAAATTGCCCAATCCTATTTTTCACAGGATCTGGACAGCAAGATGCAGCACTATATTGGTCAATCCAGTAACCATAGTGGTTATGTGCCGATTGGCGAAGAACAGTTTGCTGGACATAGCTATGATCTAAAAGAAGCCTATGATGTCAATTATGACTATCAGGGACCTGAAACAGGCTGCCCATTGCTCGGCCCAACCTTATGGCCGGAAGACCCCAATTTCAGGGCAGTGGTCAGTCAGTATTACAGCCATCTGCGTGAGATCAGCCAGCAGATTTTTGCTGCTTTTGCCCTGGCACTGGGCATCGAAGAAGACTTTTTTGCGCGTAAAATTACCGATGCCCCAAGCCAGTTACGCCTAATTCATTATCCCTATAATCCCGAAGTCACAGATGCTGAAGGGATTGGTGCACACACCGACTATGAATGCTTTACCTTGCTGCTACCCACTGCACCCGGTTTGCAGGTACTGAATAAAGCCGGTGAGTGGATCGATATTCCATTGATTGAAAATACCCTGGTGATGAATATCGGTGACATGATGGAAATTCTGTCCAATGGTCAATACCTGGCGACCAAACATCGGGTGAAAAAGGTTTCGGAAGAACGTTACTCCTTCCCGCTGTTTTGTGCCTGCAATTATGACACCGTGATTGAACCGGTCATTCAAACTGAAGATTGCAAATATGCTGCACTGATTGGTGGCGAACATCTGTTTAACCAGACTGCACAAACGTTTCATTATTTAAAACAACGTATCGCTTCCGGCGAACTGGTACTGAAAAATGCGGTCCCGCTGTCCTCCTTTGGCCTTGAAGAACAGCCGGAGGCAACATCATGAACTTACTTGAAGCACTGACAACTTTAACACCGACAACCCGTCAGCCTGAAGTTATTCCGAACTTTTTATATGGTGCTTTCCGGCGCAAAAGTATCAGCTTCTTTAATGGCCTGACCGATGAAAATACCATTGTGTACTGGTTTCAGTCGCGCAGCTTTACCATTGATCTGCGCCTGAAAAGTCAGAATGGCACACCCATCGCAGACCGTCAGGGCTGGATTGGCAATACCTTATGGGATGAATCCAAGCAGCTGTTGTCCTGGGAGGTCGCTGACTACGCCAATTACCAGAACCATGTGCAATGGCCTGAGCCGGCAAAGCTGCATGCGATTGGCAACTGCATTCTGGAATTCTCTCCCAGCAACGTTTATGTCGAAGACTGGCGCCAGCAGGTACAATGCGGTGTGTTTTTAGGCCTGCGACTTCAATCAGCACTTGATGTCCAGTTAGGACAAAAGCTGGAAATGGATGGCGGCCTGATTATCTGTGGCAATCATATGGCCTATGCCCTGACCCGTTTGCCAGATGTACAAAGCACAGTTGCTCAAATGGATTTAAAAGCGGTTGATCCAACTGTTTTTGCTTTAATTGAAAGTTTTGAAGTCTCGATCGGCACGGATGGTCAAACTAAAACGTACAGCACCTGCGCCAGTGAAGCCGGTAACGCTTTTAATCTCGACAACTTTGAGATTCTTGATAAAACCCGTCTGGTTCAGCATGTAATTTTGGATGGTCATGAAATCGACCTGATTTTTGCGGTAGATATGTATATGCCTGACTACGAGTTTCAGCACAGCACTGCGACAACTGCAGAAGCGGAACACTGGCTGAAGTCAGAACAGGATCACCTGATGCATCATGCAGCACGCGTGCTCTAGGGAGGAATATGGCTTTTTTATATCTGTCGATTGCCATCATTGCAGAAGTGATTGCGACTTCTGCCCTGAAAGCCTCCAATGGCTTTAGTGTGCTCTGGCCATCTCTGGCCACCATTCTTGGATATGCCGTTGCGCTATTCTTTCTGTCACTGACCATGAAAACCATTCCGATGGGCATTGCCTATGCGATCTGGTCCGGTGCCGGCATTATCCTGATTTCAACGGTTGGCCTACTGGTGTTTAAACAGCACCTAGATCTTCCGGCGCTGATCGGACTGGCATTGATGATCATGGGTATTATTTTTATCAATGTGTTTTCTAAAAGCACTGAACTTTAATTTTTTTGATGTTTATCTGACCATAAAAAAATCCCCAGTCTGATCAGACTGGGGATTTTTTTATGCACTAGATCTGGCTTTATTTCAGCTCTTGTACCAATGTCGGCACAATGACAGCATCGACATTCATTTCAGTGCTGTAGATGCCATTGGTCACATTGAATTTATTGACATGGTAGCTGGAACCATAGATCGAATCGAAGCCATTGCCTTTGGTAAAGACTTTCTTGTTCGCCTCTAAGTCCAATAGATGCGTCCCCTCGATAAACTGCATATAGGCTTTGGCATCGACCCCGACCCGTTTGGCCATAATCCGGGCCGCATCTTCACGAGTCGCCGGATCATTAATATATTTTACCGTTTTATCCCAAACCTGGATCAGCTTTTTCCATTGTTCCTGGTTGGCTTGCAGATGTGCTGGATTCACCGTCAGGGTATCGTAGATCAGGCCGGCTTTATCTTTAGAGCTAAAAATAATCTTTGAACCGGCAACGGCAGATAAAGCCTGATTGGCGACCGGCTGCCATACGGCAATCGCATCAATATCTGGAGTATTAAAGACCTGAGGCAGTTCATTGGTCATGGTATTGACCAGCTTGACCTCGTTCAGCTTGATTTTGGCATCATCCAGTGCAGTCGACAGCAGCAGGTGATCGACCAGACCTTTTTCAGTCGCCACTGTTTTGCCTTTCAGTTCCTGAATCGTATTAATCCCCGGTTTAGCGATAATGACGTCATTTCCCGCCGAATAGTCGGTTGCCATGATCATTACGCCTTTGGTACCACCGGAACCGGTCACCAGATTATCTCCGTTGGTGACCATCACCGCATCCAGCTGGTTTGCAGCAAAAGCAGACAATGAAGCCGAATAGTCAAACCATTTAAAATCGGCATTTACGCCAGCTTCTTTTAACCAGCCTTTTTCAATGGCCACTTGCCATGCCACAAAGCCCGGCCAGTCACTATAACCAATACGGATCGGCTGGGTTTGGGCACTAGCGCCTGCCTTGGCATCTGATTCTGGCACTTTAGCCGTATTGTCACAGCCACTCAATAAAATGGCGCCACAGATTGATGCGGCTAAACTTAGTTTTTTCATCATGGTGCGATTTCCCCTATGCAATTACATTTAAAACGCGTGTTTGAAGGTTGTTTTGATTGAATAAAGTCACGCCAGCCACCGAAATGGCTGATGTCAGTGGCATCTTCCAGCGCATAGCCTTCACAGATAAAGCCTTTGACCCAACGACCATCTGCCAGCTGAACATTGCCAATACCGAGCGGTGCCGGCACTTCTGCAACAATCTGACCAAAGTTGGCAAATGGAATATCCCAGACTTCGACTGCAATCTTCTGACCTGTACTGCTGTACTGCAGGCCCGGTTTAGGCGGTGTGGTATTTTTCAAGGCATACAATTTATAGCTTGCTGCGGTCTGGGTGGTTTGCAGCAAGGTTCCGCCACGTGTGGTCAGCTGGAAGTTCAACGGCATACCCGTCAGGTGTGCACCTACGACTGCGAGTTTGACCGAATGCTGAGATTGAATCTGGGTGCTTGGTATATAAGTTTTCTGCGAAGTCCCCAGCATTAAAGCTGTCGCTTGCTGCCAGCGTTGAGCAAAGTTGGCCAAGGCCTGATCCATCCAGGCAGGAGCAATAAAGGTCACACCGCTTGGCAGGCCATCAACACGAATGCTATTTGGCAGTGCCAAGGCTGACAGATCAGCAAAATTGACGAAATTGGTATAGGCACCCATGTGGCTATTTTTAACCAGTGGATCTGCTTCCACATCGGCAATCTTGTAAATGGTCGGTGCGGTAGGCACCATCAAGGCATCAAAGTCCGCCAATGCCAGATTGATTTGGCGCGCCAGCTGGGCACGTTCATATTCCGCCTGCATCATATCGACAGCGTTGAAGTTGTCCGCCTGACTGATGATCTGGTGAATCACCGGATGGGGCACCTCACGCGAGACTATTTTCTCTACGGCGCTGCAACGCTCTGCGACCCAAGCTTTGTTATATAAAGCTGAAGCTAGCTGATTGAAGATGCTGAAATCAATCGCTTCGACCGCATAGCCCAGCTGTTTGGCACGAGCGATCGCCAGTTTAAAGGCTTTTTCCGATTCCGCATCGCCATAGAATTCTAGTTGTGCCGGAATGGCAATTTTGCCTTTAGAAAACTGGGTGGGTACATTGGCTGGATGCTGGCGTGAATATTCATCAGATGTATCATAACCTTGCATGATCTGGGCTACTTGCCAGGCATCATCCACCGTCAAGGCAAAAATTGAAATCACATCAATGGTACGGCAAGCCGGAATCAGCCCCGAAGTTGAGAACCAGCCCTTGGTCGGTTTAAGCCCTACAATATTGTTATGTCCGGCTGGCACACGGCCCGAACCTGCGGTATCTGTGCCTAAACTGAAAGGCACCTGACCATTGGCAACCGCCACAGATGAACCCGAACTTGAACCGCCACTGATATAGTCTGGATGAAAGCTATTTTTCACTGCACCGTATGGAGAACGTACACCGACCAGACCCGTCGCGAACTGGTCCAGATTGGTTTTACCCACCACAATCGCACCAGCCGCTTTCAACTTGGCAACCACTGTTGCATCCTGGCTGGCTAGATAAGCAGCTTCTTTACAGGCCGCCGTGGTATAAAAACCGGCAACATCAATATTATCTTTCACCGCAAATGGAATACCGTACAGTGGCAGGTCTGCTGTGGATTTACCCTTTAAAGTATCAATTTGGGCTTGTAGTTGTTCACTTAAGGCAATGGAAATCCAGGCATGATCGTCGTTGTTAAACGATGCAACATAGGAGATCAGGTCCTGTAACTGGATCTGCTGCTGTTGGTAAGCATTCTGCCAGTCCTGAATGGTCCATAAAGTGTTCATGACAATACTCCTTTATTGGTATTTTGAGGAATGGGAGGCATCACGGCATCCATCAGTTCCAGATGCCCTTTGAGCACCCCTTTCAATGCAATAAATTGTTCACCAATTTCTTTCAGGTCACTGCTCACGCCCTGCATCAGCATCACTTGCAGGACTTTTTCATCATCCAGCTGGATATGTAGCGAGCTGATCACCTGTTCCAGATATTGCTGTTGCAGGTCCACCAGCTGGGAACGTAGCGGCTTGAGGCTGACGTCATAGACCAAAGTCAATGTGCCGACCATCACTTCATCGTGTGCCACCAGATCATCAATCAAATACCGGTTAATCATGTCGAGAATAGCCTGAGAACGGCTTTCATAATGTTGCTCGACAATCTTTTGATCGAGTGCCTGAAGCGTGCTTTCTGGCAGGGTGATACTAATCCGTGCCAATTTTTGTTTAGCCACGGCGGTATTCCTTGTGCTGTGCGGATTGCTGTAAATGCAGTCCGGCACGTACGCTTAAAAGCTCAACTAAAAGTTTCAGCCATGGATGCAGCTTTTTATTCGAGTCTGGATGATTCATGTGCATCTCCTACAGGTATTACAAAACTGGAATTTCGTATTACTTGCTAAAATGCAGAAAGCGTGCCAATTGTAGCGACGGGATAAAATAAAAACGGCTAAAAAAAAGCCCCAGTACGCTGAGCTGGGGCCTGTTTTAAATCAGGGGGGTTATTGATAATTTCACCGGTTCGATTGCTTTTATTATTCATGTACAGTTATTTTTTTTATACATGATGGGTTGACCGATGAGTATGGTTGAGTGATCAAGTGAATAGCTCTCCTCTGTTTATCTGTCATATAAATAAAAGCAGAAAGCATGCCAGCTTAGTTCTTATAAATAAAATTATGTAAAAACAGTTATTTATTAAAATAAAAAGTGCTTAAAAATATTGATAAAATGTTTATGCGCCAAGATTGATCAGATTTGCACCAAAATGATATCGATTGAAGGTTGCGGTACATATTTAGAAAGTTGAATCTTCACATGTTGGTCAACGCTGGTATTGAAAGTAGCCATTTAAGGGCTAAAGGTTTTGAGGATGCTCTATCTATTACAGCTAATGCAAATAAAGATAGTAAAGCGAAGAATCGTCGGGTTGAGTTGGTTAAATTGTAAGAATAATAAAGATAAACTTTCATCATAAGCCGTTGAAAGGCAGTTTTTCTTTAACAATAAATGATTTTTCATATTCTAAATAAAATTATTTTTCTATAAAATCATAAGCATAATTATAGATCGCTTAGAAGAATTTCATGACTGAAAAATTATACTATTGGGCAGAAGATATTGATGATTATAATTCCGATAACTTAATTGAAGATAATCAGATTATTGAGATAAAAAGACTTAATTTTTTTATTGGGAAAAATAATGCAGGGAAAAGTAGGCTTTTAAGATCACTTTTTATAACACCACTAAAATTCGATGAGGTTAATTTCGTTTTCCCTACAGCCTTTCTAGAAAAATTAAAAATTGCAGTACAAAATGTGCATCCTAATAATGTCGCATTTGGAAATAGCTACGGGGGTGATTTAAATAAAAAATTTTTAAGTTTAATAGATGATTTGCTTAATTCACAAGAAAACTCCTCAATAATTATTTATAAGAAAAACTTAGATAAAAAATTTGTAGAAATTAGAAATTTTCATGTAGTTAATACTGAAAATACATTTTTGCCTATTTTTAATGATTACGATTCAAAATTAGAAAAATTTTATAAAAAGTATTTTTTTCATAATAAATTTTATATACCAATTTTACGTGGTATGCGTCCTGTTAGCTTGGAACAAAACAAACAAGCTTATTATGAACGTACTCATAAAGATTACTTTATGAGCATCGAAACTAATGGACAATATTTAGATAATAGAAAATTTAATTTATCAAATATTATTACAGGAGAATCCTTATACCATGAACTTAAAACTCATCTCTTAGGTGAACCTGAAGACCGCGCTTTAATTAAAATTTATGAAGAAAAATTAAGTCAGTACTTTTTTGATAATGAATCTATCTCACTTATTCCTAAGCATGATCAAGATGTTGTAAATATCAAAATAGGAAATGATAAACAATTCCCTATTTCGCAATTAGGTGATGGTTTACAGCAAGCTATTATTTTGACTTATGAAGCATATATCAAAAGTAAAGATAAAGATGGAAATTCAGAAATCCATGCATTCTTTATAGAAGAACCAGAACTTCACATGCATGCAGGTATGGTACGTCAACTGATGAATTTTTATTTAAATGAAACTAACCACTATTACTTCTTTACTACCCATTCAAATCACTTATTAGATATGGCGGATGAATCTGATCAAGTCATGATTCAGAAGTTTGTGAAGCAAGCGAAATCTGATAATCCCAAAGAATTTGAGTTTAAAATTTATCGTTGTGACCGAGACCGTGATTTACTTGCTTCATTAGGTGTACGCCCATCTTCTGTTTATTTAGCTAACTGTACGATTTGGGTCGAAGGCATTACAGATAGGCTATATATCACTAAATATATGGAAAAATATTTAGCTGAATTAGAAAATTCTAATGAGAAGCTTTATAAACAGTACCGTAGGTTTATGCCGAATTATCACTACACGTTTGTAGAGTATGCAGGAAGTAATTTAGTACATTGGTGCTTTAGTGATAATTATGCTGATCAATTGGAAGATAAAGGCTTAAGCGCTAAAGCTGTCGCAAGTGAAATGTTGCTAATAGCTGATGGCGATATTCAAGGTAAAGCTGATCGTGTTCAGATTTTAAGAAAAGAGTTAAAGACAGATAATTATCTGATTTTAGAGTGTAAGGAAACAGAAAACACCCTACCCAAAGATTCTATTGTTAGAGTAGCTAAAAAGAAATTTATCAATATGAAAAGTAAAACTACTCAAGGATTTAGCATAGAAAAACTAGATGAAATAAGCACATTTGATTATTTTGATCATAAAGATTATGGAATAGGTAAACTATTAGATGATCAAATTCGAAACTCTAGAATCTCAACTGATAAAACTGCATTTGCTGATGGTACAGGCGTTGGTACGATTAAATACAAATTAGATTTTTGCCGTGAAATTATCAAAGATTTCGATGAAAATCCTGATTGGGAACTTACACTGAAAGCTAAACAATTATGTGAGCGGATTTATAAACATATTGAAAAATGTAATACATGATCAAGAATACTTAGGCAAACGCCCCAAATTGGGAGCTGATTACACCAACGATAATCATTTGTAGATTCTCAAACATGCTTGCCTGTTTGAACGTGTTGTTGCGATTTAGATTGATAGCTTCCTTCATAGATACCTCCAGTGACTGTGTTGATTGATTTAACAAGTTAAACTTTTTGTCGCCTAATTCATTACTGAGCATAATGCCCAACCATACAAACAGTGTGATCAGCCCTATTAACGGAACGTCACCCAAGCTCAACGCTTGCCTAAATATTCTTTGATAAATATATATCAAAATTATGTTTTAAATTCAATTAAAAAACCGCCCTTACGGACGGTCTTTTTATTTCTCTCTCATCAAGCCACAGGTGCCAAGGTAAACAATACCTGCCCCGTTTTCACGGTTTGCCCTTTTTCAATGGTAATGGCATCGACACGCATACGCTCAGGGGCAAGAATTGGAATCTCGATCTTCATCGCTTCAATGACGGCTAAGGTTGCACCTTCTTCCACAATATCCCCCGACTGACATTCAATTTTCCAGATTGAACCCGGCATATGCGACTCTACGGCGCAGCCACCATCAGGAATTTCAACGCCTTCACCATCATCAACAGCGTCCAGGCTTTCAGACACATATTCTGCAAGACCTGCTGCATGCCAGCGACGACGTTCTGCATCAAAGTTCGCTTGTTGCACTTCTTTAAATGCTGAAATCGATTCCTGATGTTCCGTTAAGAAGTCGTTGTATTCTTTTAAGTTCAATACCCCTTCTTCAATACGCAGTTTTAAACGACCCGCTTTAAAGTCTTCACGCATTTGCATGAGTTCCGCTTCAGACACTTCATAGAATTTAATTTGGTCAAAGAAACGTAGTAACCACGGTTTACCTTGTTCAAAGTCGGCATTTTTACGGTAGCGTGACCACATTTGCGTAGTACGACCAACAAACTGATATCCCCCCGGACCTTCCATACCGTACACGCACATATAGGCACCGCCAATCCCGACGGCATTTTCAGGTGTCCAGGTACGTGCCGGGTTATATTTGGTGGTGACCAGACGCTGACGCGGATCAAGCGGTGTTGCTACAGGCGCACCGAGGTAAACATCGCCCAGACCCATCACCAAGTAACTTGCGTTATAGACCACATCTTTGACTGCCTGTTTGTCTTTTAAACCATTGATGCGGCGAATGAATTCGATATTGTCCGGACACCACGGCGCATCTGGACGCACGGTTTGCATATAACGTTCAGTTGCCAGTTGGGTTTGTGAATCTTCCCAGGCCAGTGGCAGATACACGGTACGCGATGGTACTTGCATTGCTGTCACATCCGGCAGTTCAGCTTCAGCCACTTGCAGTAAACGCAGTAAATCTGTTTGATCCAGTTTGATTGAATCAAAATGGATTTGCAGCGAACGAATGCCCGGTGTCAGGTCAATAATGCCAGCAATATTCTGTTTCTGTACCCATTGCATCAAGGCATGGATACGGAAACGCAGGTTCAGGTCCAGCACCAGCTCGCCATATTCCACCAGCATATAGTTATTGCCGGCAGGACGATACACCACATCCGGCAATCCATTCTGACCTTTTAAAGTATCCAGCACGGCATTTTTCAGCGTACTAATTTCAGGGTAGAACGATTCATCAAATGCCATAGCTTGGGTATCAGAAGCTTCTAATTGTGCATGATATTTTTCATTTAAAAGTTTTGCTTGGTGGTAGCTGACAGGGACAAACTTGACTTTATCGCCGGCTTTCAGCTGACCGAGTTTCCACAGTTCTGAATTAATCACTACGGCTGGACAGACAAAGCCCCCCAGGCTTGGTCCATCTGGACCCAAAATAATCGGCATATCCCCGGTGAAGTCAATCGCGCCAACGGCATAGGCATTGTCATGAATATTAGAAGGATGCAGACCGGCTTCACCACCGTCCTCACGTGCCCATTCCGGTTTGGGACCAATCAGACGAATCCCGGTACGGCTGGAGTTAAAGTGAATTTCAAAGCTGTTGGCAAAGAAGGTATCAATGTCATTTTTGGTAAAGAAATCCGGCGCCCCATGTGGGCCGTACATCACCGCAATTTCCCATTCCTGACTAAAAGTCGGAACTTGTTCAGGTGCAAGAGCTTTTACTTCATTAGATGTAAATGCCGTGATTGGCAGCATATCGCCAATTAACAGGTTACGCCCGGCATGACCACCAAACTGGCCCAAGGTAAAGGTCGCTTGTGAACCCAGATATTTCGGGACATTCAGACCGCCCTTGATGCCGATATAGGTACGGCAACCTGTAGCGATTTTGCCACATTTTAAAATCTGGCCTTTACCTACATTCACCGTTTGCCACATCGGTACCTCTACACCATCAAGCGTAGAGGGCATATTACCCCCGGCCAGTACGATCTGGCTATCACAGTGGAATTTCAGTGTCGGGCCTTGCAGGGTACATTCCAGCCCTGCGGTATTAGCTGCATTACCGAGTAACTGGTTGGCGACATTGAGTGACAATGGATCAATCGCACCGGATGGCGGTACACCGACATCCCAGTAACCGAGACGACCAGTGACATCCTGCACAGCAGTCTGAATACCGGCTTGCAGCACTTCAATTTTTTGGGTTTTCCATACAAAGGTATTTAAAAAACGTGTAGTTTGGGTACCGGCTTTAAACACCTCACAGTCGATGATGTTTTGCAGATATTCCAGATTGGTTTCAATCCCCGCAACCTGCGTTTTTGCCAGCGTTTTGGTCATCGCCTGAATCGCAGATTCACGGTCGTCTGCGGTGACAATGATTTTGGCAATCATTGGGTCATAGAATGAGGATACGGTTGAACCGGTTTCTACCCATGTTTCATTGCGGACATGAGCATCAAACTCAACATGGGTCAATAAACCTGCACTGGGCTGGAAGTTCTTGATCGGGTCTTCGGCATACAGACGCACCTGAATAGAATGACCTTTGGCTTCAAGTTTTTCACTTGGTGCTGTCCAGTCGCCGCTGGCCAGAGTTACCATCCATTCCACCAGATCTACGCCAAAGACCTGCTCGGTCACGCCGTGCTCGACTTGCAGACGGGTATTCACTTCCAGAAAGTAAAATTCCTGCGTATCGGTATCCATCACGAATTCAACCGTACCGGCCGAACGGTAATTCACTGATTGCATCAGCTGGATCGCAACATTCTGGATATAAGCACGTTGCTCATCATTGATATGCGGTGCCGGGGTTTCTTCAATCACCTTCTGGTTACGACGCTGTACTGAACAATCACGCTCCCCCAGTGCAAGGACCTGTCCGTTGCCATCACCAAAAATCTGCACTTCGATATGACGGGCGTTTTGTACAAATTTCTCTAGGTATAAACCTGCATCTTTAAAATTGGCTTGAGCTAAGTAAGACACCGTTGCATAAGCATCTTTCAGTTCAGTCTCATTCCAGACCAGACGCATGCCGATGCCGCCACCACCTGCGGTACTTTTTAGCATCACCGGATAGCCAATACGTGCAGCCTCAGTCAGCGCTTCAGCTTCATCTGCCAATAACTGACTGCCCGGCAGTAATGGCACCTTGGCCTGAATCGCCAGTTCACGTGCGGTGTGTTTCAGGCCAAATTTACGCATTTGTGTGGAGTTTGGACCGATAAAGGCAATGCCTTGTGATTCACACAAGTCGCAGAAGTCTGCATTTTCAGACAGGAAACCGTAACCCGGGTGAATGGCCTGCGCACCGGTCTGTTTGGCAACTTCTAGAATTTTCTCAACATTTAAATAGCTTTGACTGGCCGCTGCTTCACCGATATACACCGCTTCATCGGCCAGTGTGACATGCAATGAATCACGGTCGGCTTCTGAATACACCGCAACCGACTGGATACCCAATTTCTTTAAAGTACGGATCACGCGGCAGGCAATCGCGCCACGGTTAGCAATGAGGACTTTATTGAACATGGCTTACTCCTCACCTTCACGGATGATCAGTTGAATTCTGGTTGGGTTATAGGCATTGCAGGGATTATTCAGTTGCGGGCAATTTGAGATCAGTACGATCAAATCCATTTCTGCTTGAATCTCGACAAATTTACCGGGTGCTGAAATGCCATCATCAAATTTCAAATGACCATCTGCTGTCACCGGCACATTCATAAAGAAATTAATGTTTGGACCAATATGACGCACATTCAGGCCATGCTTTTTGGCAATCGGATGCTGAGACAACGCCATCATGAAATTGTTACGGCAGCTGTGCATTGGAAATTTGTCATGCGCATAACGCACGCTGTTACTTTCACATGAACATGCACCGCCTAAAGTATCGTGGCGGCCGCAGTTATCATCCTGAATTTTCGCAATCGCATGGCCAAAGTTGGTATAAAGCGTGGTGCCTTTTTCTAGATAAATCTGTTTATTGATCGCAAGCGTATCGGTTGCGCTGTAACGCTCTTCAGGATTTTTTGCTGAAATAAATAAGGTATCCACCGCCTGATTGCCCTCCAGGTCAACAATACGGAAATACTGTCCTTTCTTGACTTCACCCATCCACGCTTCACCGGCAGGACAGACTTCACTTAATACTGATTTTTCTAAACCATTTCCTAAATTAGCTAATGCAGTCATGATGATTCCCCCAATTAAATGCTGAGTGCGTAGTAACGATTATTGTTTTGGAAAGCACGCTGATTTTGCGGGCATGAATCACGGCAAATATCGGTCTCGGCTAAAGTATTGGCTTTGAACAGTGACAATTGAATATCGGCAGGTTGATACTCAGCACTGTTATCTAAGGCATGGGGTGCTGCAGACAGGAACAGCAGACAGTCCATTTCAAAACGCAGTTCAATGAGCTGATTGGTATGGTCCGATGCCACATAAGACAGCTCACCAGCATCATTTGGCACAACTTTAGAAAACAGATTGACCGTAGCGCTTAAATCTTGAGTCGATAAGCCAAATTTGGTCATCTCTAACAGCAAGCTGTCACGACCATTGCGGTACATGTCATTGCGTGCATCTTGAAAGGTTTTGTTTCCAAACTGTTTTTCAATTTGTACTTTGGTGCTTGGAGCACATAAAACATCATTCCAGCCATGCTCATCTTTGACAATCGATGCCATGACCCGGCCGAGATCTGAATACAGCACATGGCCGGTGCTTAAAAATGCGGTATGCTGCCCTTTTAGACTGTCGGGCATGTTGTAGCGTTCCAGCTTATCTTCAGCATTAACACAGAACAGGGAAACGTTGGCATTGGCACCAAGTGCCTTGAATTGTAGAATTGCGCCTTTTTGAATGCGGCCCGACCAGTGATGCCCGCCTGGCAGGATTTCAGTCCATAAAGTCTGATTGTTATGATAGTCGCCCATTTGCTTGACCTCTCTAAGGTTTTTGTTCCAACCTCCCGGGCTTTTATCCCTCCGTGTAGCTCTGTTTTTATCAAAACTAAGCCGTGAACTCTCGGTCTCAGACACAGTATTTTTGCAAATAACTGCCCAAATAACTGCCGGAACCCTAGATCACTTTATGATGGATAGATAAATGCAAATGACGTGCCAGTTTAGTATTACGATTTTTTGTATTTGTAATACTGACATCAGTCTTTATATTCTAGAATTGTTGTTGACATAGAACTTGGCAATAAAAGCTGTTGTTCTATTAATGAGATAAAATTTGCATAACCTTAGCAAAGTTAAACATATTCAAGGTCCAAAAACGATGACGATGACTCGGGATTGCTGTCTTGACTTCGAGCAGATGATAAATAGATGCTCTACGATGAAGCATAGGTTAAATCATTTATTTCGAGATTCTCTATTAGATCTATTGAAAAAATCTCTTTTAATCATTTCCGTGCTGTAAATTGCAGCAATCAAATTCAGACCTAAACCCATACATTTACATCGATTACGGTAAAGTGTAGCAAAAATTCTGAAAATGTTTAATTTAGCATTTACATACTCAAGTCGAATGCGATATTCGCCCATTTCTCAATTAATCTGCTTATGCAAGAAGGTTAATGGATTGTTTTACTGGCTTTGAATGGGCTTAGGCATCTTATCCCTAATTGGCCGAAAGCCTGCTCTACCCTTTATCAACAAGCATAAAGGCTTGATCTCTTTGCTTCCAGCGCTGTTATTTAAACCATTGAAAATTATGTGTTTCTTGTACGAGACTGATGGAAATCATCCGTATCGTTATTCTTTCAGTCTTGGAAAAATTATTTCCAAAACCGAAAGAAATATCCATTTCATTGCTACATTATTGAATAACTTCAATTTGATTCATATTAAAGGCTGGATAAATCGGTTTCTGTTGCATTTTTTACCATCACTTTGGAGTGGGGAATACTGAACTTGTCACGCTTCATAAAACATGTACAGAAAATCGCAAATATAGCCATGCCTATAATATAGCTAATAATCAAATGAGGACTCCCCCCACCCACACTTAAAAGCTTAGTTGCAATTAAGGGAGCTAAACCTCCGCCAATGACTCCGGCAAACTGCACAGAAATTGAAATACCACTATATCTAATTTCGGTCGGGAATTGTCGAGCAAACAACTGGGACTGTGGTGCATACATGAGCGGGAAAACCACACCAATGGCCAATACGATTGCAGTCCAGACCAAGAGTGGGTCTTTTGTATCCAACATACTAAAAAATGGATAACAATAAAGTGTAAGGACCACCAGACCAAACATAAACATATTTCTTTGACCCACCTTATCTGAGAGATGTCCAAATAAAGGCGTCATAATCATAATCAAGCCACCTCCACAAATCGTGGCAAATAGAATGTCTTGACGGGGAATTCCCAGTTTTGTGGTGGTATAGGCGAGGGCAAAGGTGGAAGCAATATAGAACCATGCATTCTCAGCGGCACGAGCAAAAATAATGGTTAAAAGCTCTCTAGGATGATTTTTAAACACTTGCAAAGCCGGTACTTTAATCTCTTGCACCTGGTCTTTAACTTTTTCAAAATCGGGGGATTCTGGCACTTTGACCCGTATATACCAGCCAACGCCCAGTAGGACAATACTGGCAAGGAATGGAATTCGCCACCCCCAACTGAATAGACTGGCTTCTGGCAACATAGACACCAACCCTAGAGCAATGGATGCGAGCATCAGTCCACCACCCGCACTGGCCTGAGGTAAGCTGCCCCAAAATCCCTTGCCTCCTTCAGGTGCATGTTCAACTGCCATTAAAACAGCACCGCCCCATTCTCCTCCCATGGCCATACCCTGAATAAAGCGCAGGATAACCAGACACACGGTCGCCCAATAACCAATACTTTCATAGGTCGGCAATAAACCGATGAGAACGGTGGGAATACCCATCATAATCAGCGTAGTCAATAACATGGCTTTACGGCCAATTTTGTCTCCAAAATGACCAAACACAATGCCTCCCAGAGGCCGACCAATAAAGCCAACGGCGTAAGTCGCAAATGCAGCCATGACCCCCATCAATGGATCTAGATTAGGAAAGAAGAGTTTATTAAAAATTAATGCGGCCGCAGCACCGTAAATAAAAAAATCGTACCATTCAATGGTGGTGCCCACCATACTCGATATACCCGCCAAACGGTGTGAAGGCTTTTTAGCTTGAGCATGTAATTCTTGTCCGGGTTTCATATCTATCCCTCTTATATTTTTAAGCTGTGTCATCCGTGACCCACTTTGTTATTTAAAATAAACTCCGATTATTTATAACAAAGCGAATCTATATGCTGCTTGGTCCAGACTGGCCAGCATTTTTCGAGCGTTTTTTCAAATTCTGCATTGTCTGTTTGCCACTGCGGATTTTTGTCTTTATCAATGATTAGTGCCCTTACACCCTCGATAAAATCGCCCTGCTCTAACCAGATATCCTGCAAATCCCGTTCTAACTGCATACATTTTTCCAGCGACAGGTTCTGACCGGTCTGCTGTAATTTCAGACTGACTTGTTTTGCCATCAGCGGACGTTGCTGCAAGAGGGCCAGCATTTTATCCGCCCACTCCTGCTCTGTGGCATCGCTTGCATGGGCCAGACTGTGTTCAATCTCATCCAGGTTCTGATAGGCAAAATGCTTGTGAATAGACGCTATCCGTTTTTGTAATTCGCTTTCTTGCGGATGGGTGATAAATGTACTGATGATTTTGGGGATTTCCACCGGGTTTAAAATAGGCGCAGCGCTCAATGCCGCTTCTAACTCAGCAAAATGCTCACTCGGGACATGATAATCAACCAGATCCAGATACAGCGCATCACTGCTGCTGATCTGTTCACCAGTCAATGCCATATAGACACCGACTTCATCCAGTCGGGACAGAAAATGGGTGGCACCGACATCCGGGAAAAAGCCAATCGCAGTTTCTGGCATGGCAAAACGTGATTTTTCACTAGTGACCTTAATATGACACGCCTGCGCCAGTCCAAAGCCACCACCCAAGACATAGCCATCCATCATCGCGATCACAGGTTTGGGGAAATGACGCAGCGTGCTCAGCATGGCATATTCAGTAGCGAAAAAATCCTGATATCGGGTATTTCCAGCCTGATAGCTGTCATACAGATAGCGGATATCGCCTCCGGCACAGAAAGCTTTCGGACTGTTGGAATTGATCAGCACGGCTTGTACCTGCGGGTCATGGCGCCACTGATCTAGTTGTGCCTGAATACCCTGAATCATCGGCAGGGTCAAGGCATTTAAATGGCTACTACGGTCCAGGCTAATGATGCCCAGACCTCCTGCGACCCGAATGTCTAAGTTGTTATCATCACTCATTATTTTTGTTCCTATTATGATTTTTATTGATGGGTAAATTGGGCTGGGCGTTTTTCTACAAAGGCCTGCATGCCTTCTTTTTGGTCAGCACCGGCAAAAATGGAATGGAAAACCCGGCGTTCAAAACGCAGACCTTCGGCCAGACTGACTTCAAAGGCCCGGTTAATCGACTCTTTAATCATCATCACTGCCGGCAAGGATTTCTCGGCAATTTTTTCCGCCGCTTGCAGGGTTTGTTGCAGCAGTTCTTCCTTGGCAAATACCCGTGCCACCAGACCACTTTGCTCGGCTTCCTGCGCTCCCATTTGCCGTGCAGTCAGGCACATTTCCATGGCTTTGGCCTTGCCAATAGCCAGTGTTAAACGCTGGGTCCCGCCAATGCCGGGCAACACGCCTAAGGTGACTTCAGGCAGACCAAATTTTGCATTATCAGCACAATAAATAAAGTCACACATTAAAGCTAATTCACACCCGCCACCCAAGGCATAGCCACTTACAGCTGCGATCAATGGCTTACGACGCTGCGCAATCCGGTCGGCCAGACTGAAAAAATCGTCCAGATAAATTTGCGGAAAAGTTAAATCGGCCATTTCCTTAATATCGGCACCGGCAGCAAAGGCTTTTTCCGAACCGGTAATCACGATACAGCCGATGGCCGGGTCTTTTTCCAGCTGATCCAAGGCCTGATTGACTTCAACAATCAGCTGGTTATTCAGTGCATTTAAAGCTTGCGGGCGGTTTAAGGTAATCAGTCCGACGCCGTTACGTTGTTCGAGTAAAATCGTTTGCCATTGCATGATAAAAATCCTTTTTAATTCCTTATAAACCGCGTGCAATCACCAGACGCTGAATATCGCTGGTGCCTTCATAGATCTGACAAATCCGCGCATCACGATAGATGCGTTCGATTGGAAAATCTTTCAGATAACCATAACCACCAAAAATTTGTAGCGCCTTGGAGCAGACACGTTCTGCCATTTCCGAAGCAAATAACTTGGCCATGGAGGCTTCAGTTAAACAACTTTCGCCGGCTTCCTTTTTACGTGCAGCAAAATGAACCAGTTGCCGTGCCGCTTCAATTTCGGTGGCCATGCTGGCCAGCCTGAATGCAATCGCCTGCTGCTCAAAAATCGGTTTGCCAAAGGCCACGCGGTCATGCGCATATTTGCTGGCTTCTTCTAAAGCAGCACGCGCCAGTCCGACGGCTTGTGCGGCAATGCCAATCCGTCCACCTTCCAAATTGGCGAGGGCGATTTTCAGGCCTTCACCTTCTGCACCGAGTCTTAAACTTTCATGAATGCGCACATCGGTTAAGGCAATCTGACAGGTATCCGAAGCGTGCAGGCCCAGTTTCTCTTCCACCCGGATCACTTCATAGCCTGGGGTATCGCGTGGCACTAAAAAGGCACTCATGCCTTTTTTTCCCGCAGATGGATCGGTCACGGCAAAGACAATAATCATCCCGGCGTTGTTCCCGGAGGTAATAAACTGTTTGGCGCCATTGATGATGTAGTGCTCGCCGTCTTTGGCCGCACGGGTTTTAATGGCAGCAGCATCCGAACCGGTATGTGGTTCGGTCAGGGCAAAGGCACCAATCATTTCGCCTTGGGCCAAAGGTTTTAAAAATTGCTGCTTTTGCTGCTCTGTCCCGAACTTGAGAATCGGTACACAACCGACCGAGTTGTGCACGCTCATAATCGCAGAGGTGGCACCATCAGCTGCGGCAATTTCTTCCAACGCCAACACATAAGCCAGTGTGCCTGTGCCGGAACCGCCCCATTCCTCGGGAATCAGCATGCCGAGGAAACCCAATTCGCCCATTTGAGCCAATGCATCTTTGGGAAAGATGCCTTTTTGATCCCACTCGCCGGCATGTGGTTTAATCTGTTCCTGGGCAAAGCTCTTGGCCATGTCCTGAATCAGTTGTTGTTCTTCCGTAAATTGCATTGATTCTTCCTTCAATCTCTTTAATTCGATCTTTTATTCAATCTGCTGAATTTGGCTGGTTTATGCAGTCTTCGCTTGTTGCTTGTTAATTTCCTGATTACGTAATAAGAAACGTTGAATCTTGCCACTCGGGGTTTTCGGCAGTTCAGTGACAAACTCGATCAGGCGCGGATAGGCATGGGCAGATAAACGCTTTTTCACAAACTGACCCAGTTCCTGTTGCAGCTCGGCAGTTGCAGGAGAATGGCTGGCCAGAATCACGAAGGCTTTAATGATTTCGGTCCGCTCTGGGTCAGGTACACCAATCACCGCCGCTTCGATCACCGCGTCATGCTCCAGCAAGGCACTCTCGACATCAAACGGACCGACGCGATAGCCTGAGGTGGTAATGACATCATCACTGCGCCCGACAAAACTCATACTGCCATCGGCATGAATTTCCGCAGTATCACCAGTTAAGTAGTAATCACCGACAAAAGGCGATTTACGGCTTTCTTCATAGCCCGAGAACCACATCATTGGGGACTGGCTGATATCCACCGCCAGAATACCCGGAACGTCAGCTGCCAATTCATGGCCCTGTTCATCCACGACGGCAATCCGGTAACCCGGGCTGGCAAAGCCTGCCGAACCTGAACGCACCGGATGTTCCAGCGCATGATGGTTACACACCACCATCCCGACTTCAGTCTGGCCATAATGATCATAAATCGGCACATCCAGCACTTCTTTAAACCAGCGGATCACTTCCGGATTTAACGGTTCCCCGGCACTACTCACGACGCGCAACTTGCCGCGCAGCTGGGCCATCTGGGCAGGGTCCGCTGCCATCATCATGCGGTAAGCGGTCGGTGCACCAGCCAGATTGGTGATGCCATATTCCTTGACAATATCGCAGACACTTTCAGCATTAAAACCGCCTTCATAAAACAGGGTCGAGTGTCCGAGCAGTAAAGGCCCGGTAATCGCATAGTACAAACCATAGGCCCAGCCCGGATCGGCAATATTCCAGAAGGTGTCATCCTTGGTGAGACCGATGGCATTGTGCATATAGCCGGCAAAAGCAATCAGCGCTTTTAGCGGAACCTTTAACGGTTTGGCTGGTCCAGTCGTGCCCGAGGTAAACATCAGTAAAAATGGCTCATCGATACCAAGCATTTCCAGTTCACAGTTTTCCGCTTGCCGGTTCAGCACCCTCCAGAAGCTGAGATCCTGCGGATAGGCTTCTGCCTGCAGTTCAGCCTGTACCGTCACAATCGGGGGGCAGTGGCTAATCTCGGATAATTTCTCCCGATTGGCCAGGTCTGTGACTACCAGCTTGCTTTGTGCCAGCTGAATACGATGCTCAATGGCTTTAGGGCCAAAGGCAGTAAATAAAGGCTGATAGACTGCGCCAATGCGCCAGGTCGCCAAAATGGTAATGATCAGCTCCGGGGTGCGCGGCAACAAGCCGGAAACGCGGTCACCTTTGCCAATCCCCTGTGACTTTAAGAAGTTGGCAAACTGGCTGGAATATTTCTTCAGTTCACGAAAGCTGTATTTTTCTTTGCGGCCATCTTTGCCATACCAGTACAAGGCAATCGCATCGGAATCGGCATGCCGGTCACAACATTCATAACAGGCGTTTACCGCCTGCATCGAACCGGACAAATACTGCTTTGCCACCGCATCTAAATCAAAATTTTCAACCGTTTTTTGATAATCTAACATGTTCAACCTCAGCCTGAATTTATCGTTATTACTGACAAGGTATTGTTGATGAAGCGAATCCTTGCTCCATTGAATCATTAAGTTTTTAAGCAGGTGTTGTAGTGTATTGATGCATGATGCTGGAAAAATCCAGATGGGCATGACCGTCCTGACACAGCTGTTGATAGAGTTTTTGTACCATGCTGCCCAGAACCACCGGCTGCTCGGCCTGTTGTGCCGCATCGACCGCCAGACCCAGATCTTTCAGCATCAGTTGTGCGGCAAAACCGTCGGTATAACCCCGTGATGATGGTGCATTGGCACAGATATCCGGCCAGGGATTATAGATTTCAGAACTCCAGCAACGTCCGGTGGAACTGTTGATTACCCCAGCCAGCGCCTGCGGATCAATGCCTAATTTGGCCCCAAGCGCCATTCCTTCTGCAACCGCAGTCATGGAAATGCCCAGAATCAGGTTATTACAGATTTTCGCCACCTGTCCTGTACCCACAGCACCACAATGCACCAGATTTTTGCCCATACAGCTGAGGACTGGTTTGGCGGCTTCAAAGGTGGCAGCATCTGCACCGACCATAAAGGTCAATGTACCGTCTTTGGCGCCCAAAGTCCCCCCGGATACCGGTGCATCACAGACGCGAACCTGTTTGGCCTGCGCTACTGCGGCAATCTCCTGAATGGTTTGCGGGTCAATGGTGCTGCTATCGATACACAGGCTGCCCGCCTGAAGCACCTCCAGAATACCGTGTTCGCCTAAATAAACTTCACGGACATGCTTGGCGGCGGGCAACATGCTGACCACGACCTCTGCCTGCTTGGCAGCAGCTTGCGGGCTGTCACAGATGATGCCACCGGCTTGCGCGAAATGCTGTAGTGCTGTTTCGCTTAAGTCATAACCAAAAACCTGATGTCCCGACTTGAGCAGGTTCTGTGCCATCGAGCCGCCCATATTGCCTAAACCGATAAATGCAATCTTCATGCTGATGCTCCTTAACGCAGACTGATGGTGGTATTCACACCAGTGGTTTCCTGGTTGTCTTCAAACCAGCGGCTGGTAATTGTTTTGGTCTGGGTATAAAACTGCACTGCCTGTTTGCCATAAGGACCTAAATCGCCAAGCTTGGAACCGCGTGATCCGGTAAAGCTGAAGAACGGCACAGGCACCGGAATTGGAATATTGATACCGACCTGACCGATATCAGTCTGGTTCTGGAAGGTGCGTGCCGTATTGCCATTTTGGGTAAAGAGTCCCACGCCATTACCAAACGGATTGGCATTAATCAGTGCAATCGCCTGTTCCAAAGTATCGACATGCATGATCGCCAGTACCGGACCAAATACTTCTTCCTTATAAATGCGCATCTCGGTCGTGACCTGGTTAAAAATCGTGGGACCGACAAAATTACCCTGTTCATAGCCAGGAACCTGCACATCACGACCATCCAGCAGCAGTTCGGCGCCCTGTTCAACCCCACTGTTAATTAAATCTATGACACGCGCTTTGGCACGGGTTGAAATCACTGGCCCAACATCGGTATTCGGTTCATGTCCGGCATTGACCTTTAAGGTTTTGGTTTTATTGACCAGTTCATCGACCCACTGCTTGGTCTCACCGACCATCACCGCTACCGAAAGTGCCATACAACGCTGTCCCGCTGCACCAAAAGCTGCACCGACCAAGGCATTTAATGTCTGTTCCTTGTTAGCATCCGGCATCACCACCACATGGTTTTTGGCACCCATCATTGATTGCACACGTTTACCGTGCTGGCCTGCCAGATTATAGACATGCGTACCGACTGCGGTTGAACCGACAAAAGAGATGGCTTTGATATCACGATGGGTACACAGCAGATCGACCACCTCTTTACCACCATGCACCACATTCAGCACACCAGCAGGGATACCGGCCTGAATCGCCAGCTCAACCAGCATCATGGTCGACAGGGGATCCTGTTCCGAAGGCTTTAATACAAAGGTATTACCGCAAACAATGGCCATCGGAAACATCCAAAGTGGGATCATTGCCGGGAAGTTAAACGGGGTAATGCCGGCACAGACACCCAGCGGCTGCTGCAAGGTATAGGTATCGACCCCACGTGCCACGCCTTCCACATACTCCCCCATTTGCAGAGTACCGATAGAACAGGCATGCTCCACTACTTCCAGGCCACGCTGGATATCCCCCTCGGCATCGGCCAGGGTTTTGCCCTGTTCAGCAGTCAAGACCTGGGCAATGCTTTTCAAGTTACTGCGGATCAGGTCCTGCAGTTTCAGCATGATGCGCATACGGGCCTGAATTGGGGTTTGGCGCCAGCTGGCCAAGGCATTTTGCGCCGCCGCAATCGCAGCATTGACTTCTTTAGGGGTTGAGAATGGTACCTGACCCAAGACTTCCTGAGTCGCAGGATTGACAATATCTTGCCAATGAGTACTTTTTGAATCGACAAATTCACCATTAATCAATAATTTGGCCGTGGTGAATCCGGTACTTTGCTGTGGATGATGAATAGCGTTCATGGTCGCTCCGTGCTGGTTTGTTATTGTCGTTGTCTTTGCCTTTACTGGCTTTTTTAACGTATTTTTTTACGCTGTTTCAGCAGACTAACAAAGAACACTTTGACCACCAATAGAAATTGATGCACGATGGTTGTGCAAATATGCACAGCAATTTAACAGGATGTTAAATAGAAGATGAAAGTAGATTGGGATCATTTACGCTTTTTTTTAGTTTTGGCACGTGCTAAAACGCTCACCAATGCAGCCTGCCTGATTGGGGTCGAACACAGTACTGTGGCACGCCGGATTCAGGCACTGGAAAGTACCCTCGGTACGCAACTGTTTAAACGCGAAGCCAGCGGTTATGAGCTGACCTCGGAAGGTCTGGCGCTGGTCCCGCGTGTGGAACAGATGGAACAGTCCTTCATCCAGATTGACACGCGGCATGACCCCTTGCAAGGTCGGGTGCGTATCGGTGCACCGGAAGGATTCGGCACGGCATTTCTGGCCGGTCTGTTGGCGGAGTTTTCCCAGCATTATCCGTTGCTGACCATTGACCTGATTCCGGTGCCGAAAACCATCAAGCTCTCGCATCGGGAAGCAGATATCGTCATTTCCATCGACCGGCCCAAATCTGGGCCCTATATCATTACCCGACTTTCCAATTACTGTCTAAAGCTGTATGGCAGTAAACATTATTTACAACACAATCCGCCCATTCAAAAACTGGAGGATCTGAAACAGCACCGCTTTGTCGATTATATTGATGATCTGGTCTATAGCGCTGCACTGTATTCGCTGGAACGTTTACCTTTGCAGGTCAGTGCCTGTTTTCGCAGTAACAGCATTCTGGCACAAGAGATTGCAGTCCGGGCAGGTGCCGGACTGGCCATTTTGCCGAGATTTCTGGTGCATGATAAAAGCGAACTGGAAGAAGTTTTGGGTGATCAGCTGAGTTTTACCCATACTTTCTGGATGCTGACCCTGGTCGATTTGCAACATGAGCCCAGAATTAAGTTAGTGTGGGATTTTTTGCGTAAACAGGCCGATGTTCAGCAAGGACTGCTAATGGGCAGATAAATCACAGCTTGAATCTATTGCAATAACAACATCTTGATACAGCAAATGAACGGATCACAACAATCTACATGCCAGCGAATTGTTAAATTAACTTGCGATGATGCATATAAACGTTAAAGAAAGACAGGAAAATAATATGAACATTCTGTTGACATACTCCCACCACTTTCGTTTTACCTCAAGTGGGGGGATTCTAAAACCAAAAGCTCTTAGGTGACTTCCTCACGGATTTCACTTGCTTTCTGCTTCACAGGGCGACCTTTACCGCATCCACCCTCCACAGACAAAACGGTATGTCCTACCGCCAAAATGTTACGAGAAGCATTAATATCCGCATTCTCGCTAAAGCCACACTCGACACAATTAAAGTTTGCCTGAGTGAGCCTGTTTTCTTTTGCAACGTGACCACATGAGCTACAAGTCTGACTTGTATATCTAGGATCAACTTTAACGAGTAAACCACCTCGCCATTGTTGCTTGTAATCCAACATATCGACAAGCATTGACCAACCTTGATCCAGGATTGACTTGTTCAAGCCTGACTTGGCTTTTACATTCTTTCCTTTGTTCTTGATTGTACCTTTTGCTGACTTCGACATATTGGCTACTTTTAAGTCCTCAACGACAATCATTGCGTGGTTTTTGCTGAGCGTTGTCGTGACTTTATGCAAGTAGTCATGTCGAATATTGGCAATATGATGGTGTAATTTATTGATCTTTAGATTAAGTTTTTTCCAATTTTGACTAAATTTGGTTTTCTTTCTCAACTTGCGTTGAAGTCTAGCCAACTTGACTTGATTGGCTTTAAAACTATTGATTGGTTTAAATACATCACCATTGGATGTTGTAAGTAACTTTTTAACGCCTAAATCAATGCCAATCGCTGATTTTGATGGATGGATTGGTACTTCTACTGTGCTTTCAACACCAAAAGATATGTACCACTTACCAACATGCTTTGAGATTGTGACATTTTTGATTGTGCCAAGAATATCTTGTGATTTTCTGAATTTCACAACACCAATATCATTGGGTAACTTAACTTGATTACCTTTGACCCAACAATATCTATCAAATTGAACAATACGAATTGAATCATAACCATCAGATTTCTTTTTGAATCGCGGCATAAGCGGTCTAAGTTGAAGCTCAGTATCATCGGTCAACTTAAAGAATCTTGGTTTTTTGGCTTTAAATGGTTTTTGCTTTAATTTGGCTTGTTCTTTTGGGTTGAAAAACCTAGCCCAAGCATCACCAAGATCACGAACTTTTTGTTGAAGTGAAACGCCATTTGAGCTGTGTTCTAAAAAAGCACATTCAGGTTTTTTTCTGAGATCGGGTATTTTCTTAACCAGGTTATCCTTGGTGATGCGTTCATTCTTGGCAAGCATTTCAAATGAAATGGCTAAAACCTGATTCCAAACAAAACGTGCAGAGCCAAGCAACTTGTTTAAAACAAGCTCCTGTTCCGCATTAGGCTCAAGCCTAAATTTGTACGCTTTGTTGATCTTCATTTCGCCTTAAATCTATTTAGATACAGAAACTTAATGATAAAATATTCTATCATATTGCACTGAAAAAACACCAAAAAAAGTCGTGAAATTCACCTCCACCCTAATGTTGGGTGGAGTCCTCTTTCACACTAAAGATATAAAATTGGTACGGTTCATATATCCACAGAGATTTATAACTAACCAGCACAGACCGACCATACCTTGTTTGAAAATAAAAAAGTGCCTGATGAAATAAGTATTCACCTATTTCAAGACTAAACCTCTGTGATGTACTTGTACAGAGCATGGAAAAACGCTTTGGTGCGGTCAGTTATTTGCCTCAGCCCGTTGAATGACCGACAGATAATGGCAGTTGTTATATTGCAAAATCGACATGGCAATTTGCGCATGCACTTGGCTTTCTTTTCTGATGTTGTTATTGCTATTTTTGGCGACTTGAGCATATTTCTGATTGAGTAAGAAAAATTATGCTTAACTTAAAAGGTTGTTTTTTGTACAGCACTTATAACCACTTAATTTTTTTTTGTAACTATCTTATCAAAACATTTGTAATAGACCTTGTATCTTGGTTTAATTTTTTATTTCTAACAATTTAACTTAAATTTAAATTATTAAAACAAAAAAGTATATACTTATTACATCGTTATCTATCTAAATAAAAGTTTACCCAATATAATAATTATAATTTATTAAAATCTATTTCAACCCTATAATAACTTATATATTTAATTATATATATTTTTTAATATTATATAAATAAATAACAATATATTAGTTTTCTCAAGTGGATATATGATCTATTTATTTTTATACTTCTAATTAATATATTTTTATCATTTTATAAAAACAATAATATAAGATAACAATATCAAACCACCCCTAATTTATAATGTATACAAGATCACTCTATACCCCTCTATGGTCTTGTCCGTACTTTTGATCATTTTATATACTTGGATTATGTTACTACATCAAAATTTTACTGTTACCACATCAAAACCTGTATTTTTTAATTTCTGTTACCACATCAAAACCTGTATTTTTTAATTTCTGTTACCACATCAAAACCTGTATTTTTGAAGTCTGTTACCACATCAAAACCTGTATTTTTGAAGTCTGTTACCACATCAAAACCTGTTTTTTTGAAAAATTGATCATTTTATAATCTGTATATAAATTACGGAATTATAATAGATTTATGAAAAACATATAATAAATTCATATATTCCAGATAATGAATAAAAATTTCAAAATTATTCTTAGACACAATATTCTTTATTTTTATATTTTAACTAATTTAAGTTTTTAATATCCGATGCAAAACTATATTTATCAAATTACAGGATGTAAATTTTATTTTAGACATAATCTATATTAAGAACAAAAAAATATAAATTTTATATTTTTCAGATTACTTATTTCATTTTTTTATTTTAATTTCAATTTATGAATAAGAATATTTTTCTTAAAAAGAATAACTTCATTTCAAGAGGGTGTTAATTAACAAAATTAGAGAATTATTAATAATACAATATTATAAAAATATAAATTAAACCTATTTTAAGTTAAGTTTTTTACCAAGAATATGTAAATATTATGTAAAATTACTGATTAAAAAATGTGAATATAATGATTAAAGATAGTATAAAAAACGGAGATTTATGTCTAATAAAGGGTAATTTCTGTAGAAATATTTAATAAAAACTCAATTAATTGTTATTTCTGATCTTTTTATTGATAATTTTTTGTATATACAGTGTTAAGGTGGTGTTAAAATGAGCAGCATACATTTTGAAACACCACCAAATATTTATCAGTACTGCTCACGAAAACTTGAATTAGCTTCAAGACAATAGATTTGAAACTTTCTAAACAGGTTGCCTTATTCATCATCTTCTTTAAATAAAGATTCAATTTCATCCCAGTGCGGAAATTTACGCATTTTTGGCACAACCTGAAATTGTAACTCTACACAATTAAGTACTTTTTCAAACAAATCAAAAGAGCCGGTGAAACGACCGTTTTCCATTTCAGAAATTGTTGTTTTATGGACTCCTGATTTTTCTGAAACTACTTTTTGTGTATAGCCTAGCTTTTTTCTTGCAGAGCATATTGCTTGCCCTATTTCTTTTCTAGAAGCCATATTACTTCACTCCCAACCATAATATTAGCTATATAGCGAACATCAGGTATTTTATGACTTATATTCGCCATATAACTAACTTTTTATCAGAAAAAACCTATAGGAAAGTAAAATTCTCACTAGATAAGGTTGAAAGTGATTTTGGAGTAAAGCGTTTTGAGTAAGTTATCTCATTCTTTTTTAGGGCATGTCCTCATTTGGCTTTGCACCAAATAAATATGCAGGCTATACGGATCATAGATTTATAATTGCGTGCTAGTTTATCAAATCGAGTTGCAATAGCACGGAAATGTTTTAATCTCGCAAAAGCATTTTCAACTAAATGTCTTAATTTATATAGATATTTATCAAATTCCTTATTTGATCTCTTACTGTTTGATCTCAATGGAATAATGGGAATCATATTCTTGTTCTTGTTCTTGTTCTTGTTGGCACATATTCTAATGTGCTTAGCATCATACCCCTTGTCAGCAATAAGATAAGTTGCCTCGCCTACAATATCAATCAGTTGTTTTGCAACTTGACTGTCGTGGACGTCACCCCCAGTGATTTTAAAATCAATCGGTAATCCATTCGCGTCGGTTGCAAGATGTATTTTTGTTGTTCGTCCACCGCGTGATTGTCCAATTGCTCTTTCGAAACCATGCCGAGCTCCACTTGCATGTTGATGCACGCGTATGTAGCTTCCATCAATGAATACCCATTCCTGATCCAGAATGCCTCGTAATCTAAAAAAAATTTATCCCATAATCCCTTACTTGCCCAGCGATTAAAGCGATTGTAAGCAGTTTGCCAAGGGCAAAGTTCTTGAGGAATATCACGCCATGTCGCACCCGTACGTAGTTTCCATAAGATGGCTTCCATGATATTTCTACTGTTTTTTGAACAGTAACAACCGTGTAATCGCATAGTATCTTGAATTTGCTGCCAAATATCATCGGTGAGAAGAGTACGTGCCATTGAAAAAATATAGAAATGAAAAGAGCTTAAAGCAGGATTTTAAGTATTTAAAACCAATTCTTCAAATGAGGACACGCCCTAGTACACGTAAGTGGTTTTTTTATATGGTGGGCCCAGACAGACTTGAACTGTCGACCAACGGATTATGAGTTGATTCTCTCACAGTAGAGTACATGCAGTATTGTTGCTGTGGTTTCAGACCCGTCATGCTACGAGCGATCACTGGTCAAACAGGGTATATAAAAGAATAATCAGGCCCATCAAAATGTACGGACATAAGTACAATGCCAAGGCAGCAGGCCAAGTCCAATCCCATCCATAATGTACCCCAAGCACACCCACAGTCGTGCCGACAACAGGAATCCCCGCTGTAATAATCGCCACGATTATTCCGAATACACCATGCCAATCAAGTACCTCATTGAAATAGGTATAAACTCCAAAAAACTGAATAATGGTGATTATCCAATAAGCTAAAAACTTAATTACTTTCATTACTCCACCACCCCATCAGAACTCATCCCATTTAAACGATCCATTCCATCAATGTTTTGTCATTTGATGTTATGAACCCTCTCAATGTGTCAAAGGAGATGTTTAAATCTCATCTCCTTCTCAGTTCTGCATTCATATCAGCTTAGCTCAAATAGAAAAACCAGAAAGCTATCAACACGCCCAGTGAAAATAGTGCAGCAAACAGGGTGAACCATGAATGTGATTCGGCTCCCCAGAACATCCGTTTTGCCAGCCATTTTTTAAGCAGAACACTATTCAGTGTCAGCGCTGTCAAATGCAGCAACACACTGGCTAAAAACAGATTGGCAAAGAGTTCATGAATTTCTTTTAAAGTGTGGCTATAGGTATAGTCGGTCAAAAAGCCGGCCAGCACCGTTAAAGGTAGCAGGAGAAAAATACCCAGTATGCTGAGCTGAAACAGGCTGGAACTGGCTGCTTTTAAAAATGTTGGCGAAATCCATTGCTGCGGCTGTGCCCAATAACGCTGCACAAAGGGCTTGATCACCTGCAATCGTCTGCTTGGCCCTGAAGGCTGAGTATGAGCCAGTCGGGGAGCGCCAAACTGCCATAAAATTCTTAATATCAGACTGATTCCGAGGGTATAGCCAAAGGCCATATGGATTTGATGCCATTCTTCTGCATCCCCGGTCAGATAAGCCCCGGTAAAACTCAACATGATGACAATATGCAGAAACCGGATCAGTAAATCCGTTGAAGAAGTGGTTGTACGCTGAAGCATAAGAAACCTGTGCTGACTTTATTTTAAATACAGCATAGCAAATCAAGCTGAGTTGAATCTTAAGATACAGCCAAAAAAAGTGCGCTGGTTGAAGCACACTTTTTAGTATGAGGAAATGTTATCAAGATCAATAGTATGAGGCCTCAATCATCAGTTTTTCTTGTGATTTATCGACCTGTTATTCCATCAGCTTGATTCTAAACTCGGCAGGACTGCCAGTGACCCGTATCCAATCAGCTGGAAAACTCTTTAAAGGCATCCAGTGCATTTGCAGCATACATCAATGAAGGCCCACCGCCCATATATACTGCAACACCTAACAGTTCTTCCAGTTCTTGCAGGGTCATCCCCATTTTGACCAAGGTTCTGACATGAAAACCGATACAACCATCACAACGCGATGCGACACCAATTCCCAAAGCAATCATTTCCTTGGTTTTGGGATCAATCACGCCGTCACGCATAGCCGTCTGGGACAACTGATTAAAACTTTTCATTAAATCAGGTGAATCCTGAGTTAAAGTTTTTAAACTGCCTGAAATGTTCTGGGTTAATTCTTTGTATTTCATTACTGCCTCTCACATTAAACAATCAACAATACGGTTTTTCATCTATTTAACGGCTTATTTTTCTACCGGATAGCCCTGCTCCAGCCAGGCCTGATAACCGCCATGCACAGACTTGACCTGGGTAAAACCCATATTCTGTAAGGTATCGGTTGCCAATGCGGAACGTCCACCCGTGCCACAGATCAGATAAATCGTCTGATCTTTAAGATGTTCCAGTGCCTGCAAGGTATCGCAATGATGGCTCGCCACAGGATGCTGGTGAATTCTCATTTCTAAAACACCACGAGGATAATTCACCGCACGGTCTATCGCTGCCGCCTGAAATTCATCCGGTTCCCGAACATCAATCAGAATGGTTTTATGGTTTTTCATCGCTTCAAACAGTTCAGCTACACTCACTTCCTGAATTCGGCTTTTTGCATTCTGGATCAATTGCTCTGCAGTTTTCATCATTTTCATTCTTCCTCAGCCATTAAAATCATATTCATATTTTATAAACTATGATCAGGTAGATTAAAAGCGGTTTAGTTTAAATTCCCAACCAGCTGTTTTAGCCCATGAGTGCTGAATAGATTAAATACATCGCCACCCCAATCACGGTCGTGGCAAAAATTTTCTGCACCTGATGACTGTCTATCCGGTGCATCGCACGACGTCCTATTAACATGCCCACAATACAGGCCAGAACGAAAGTCAGCGTGACCGAAACAGGGTATTGAAAGCCATCCAGTACGTGTACAGAAATACTGACACCGCCAATCAGGAAAATAATCATCAGCGAAGTTGCAACGATGCTGCGCATATCCAGGTCAGTCACTTTACGCAGTGCCGGGACAATCACGAACCCCCCACCCACTCCAAGCAAACCGGTCAGCAGACCTGCAACGACCCCAATAGCGCCGAGAGACAATGCTGTTTTCATATTCCAGATCAGGCGACCAGTCGTTTGATTAACCTTGCACAGTGCATTTCCATGATCATGGACCTTATTAAAGAATATCCGGTAAGCGATGATCAGCATCACCAAACTGAAAGCCAGCGTGAGCCATACAGGAGAGATAATTCCAGCCAAATGCACGCCATAACGCGCTGAAGGAATACTGATCAGTGCAATCCAGAGCGCGGCACGATAACGTACGATGCGCTTGGACAAACCTTCAAATGTTCCAACCAGTGCTGATAGAGTCACTGCCAGCAAGCCTACAGGTGCAGCCTGTGCTACCGTCCAACCCTGACTTGCCATCAGTGCCGGTACAGCCAGAATACCACCACCCGCACCGGTTAAACCCAGCAAGCCACCGATGGCCAGCCCTTCCAGTATCAACCACATCACACCTATACCTCTCTTGACTCCAGTGGTTCAACCAAAGAACCTACTGGTTTAATCCTGAAACTTGCCTATTTGAAGTAATTCAGCGGAAGCTTTAAATAAGAAACCCCATTATCTTCCGGTTCAGGGAACTGTCCTGCTTTCATGTTGATCTGAATTGAAGGCAGAATCAGTTTAGGCATACTCAAACCTGCATCACGCTTGTTACGCATTTCGACAAATTCAGCTTTGCTCGTGCCATGATGAATATGAATATTGCGGTTTTTTTGCGTCTGGATATCCGTCTCACACACATAGCGATCACGCGTTTCTGGCAAATAGTCATGGCATAGAAATACCCGAGTACTTTCCGGCAATTCGAACAGGCGCTGTACCGAATCAAAAAGTATGGCTGCACTGCCGCGAGGAAAGTCACAACGTGCCGTGCCATAATCCGGCATAAACAAGGTATCTCCGACAAAGACCGCATCACCGATAACATAACTCAAGCAGGCCGGTGTATGTCCAGGGGTGGGAATGTTATAGGCTTCGATGGAACCAATCTGGAATTTCTCATCATCCTCAAACAGGTAATCAAACAGCTGCTGGACATTCCATTGCTTGATATCCAGATGATAGATCGCAGCAAAGGTCTCCTGAACCATCGCAATTTTCTGGCTCATGGCAATCTTGCCCCCGAGCGTAGCTTTGAGATACTGCGCTGCAGTCAAGTGATCGGCATGGACATGGGTTTCCAGAATCCACTCAACTGTTAAGCCCTGCGCTTTGACATAGGCAATGATCTGATCAGCATGTGTGGTCGAGGTGCTGGCAGATGCAGCATCATAATCCAGCACACTGTCAATAATTGCACAGGCTTTCGTTGAAGGATCACTCACTACATAACTGAAAGTATTGGTATCTTCATGGAAAAAGTCTTTTACAACTGGGGAATTTGACATGATTAAGCTCCTGCCCACTTACGGTGAATCAACACGCCTGCAAGCATCGCGACAATAAAATACAGAACCTGATAATGTCCAAGACCAATCAAGGTAAAACTTGGTGCAGGACAGATCCCGGCAATACCCCAACCGATACCAAAGAGCAGGCTGCCCGAAATCAGTTTAGGATCAATCTTGTTATTCTTTGGCAAATCGATCGGTTCATTAAAGATCGTTTTCGGTGCCTGGCTGCGTAGCGCTTTTTGAAAGGGAATAAATGCCACCGCAATTGCACCCATCATCACAAAAGCCAGACTGGCATCCCAGTCCCCAAACAGATCCAGGAAGTCGAGCACTTTTTCCGGATTCGACATCCCGGAGACCATCAACCCCACAGAGAACAAACCGCCAAAAATGAAAGCCAGAAAATTTTTCATTTAGAAAGCTCCTGTGATATGGCGAATGATATAAACTGTAACAAAACCAGCGAACATAAAGCTCATGGTGGCCAGGATAGAACGCTTCGATAAACGGCTCATCCCGCAAATCCCATGACCACTGGTACATCCTGAACCCAGGCGCGTACCAAAGCCAACCAGCAGACCCGCGATGATCATCATCAGCGGACTGGCATTCAACTCGATCTCAGGCTGGACAAATAATCCATAAATAAAAGGCGTGATAATCAAACCTGACATAAACCAGATTGCAGGGGTTTTAAACACGGTGTGTGGATTCAGTACCTGTCCAATCAATCCGCTGATCCCTGCGATACGGCCATGTACATAGAGATAGCCGACTACCGCTACCCCCAGTAATAATCCGCCGAGAAATGCGATGAGAAAATCATGCATAGTAAATCTACTCATTTACAATATATGTTTTTATATTATATAATAAATAAAAATATTCAAGCGAAAATGCTGATTTTTTTGTATCTCATCATTGCTTATCAGGACACCTACATGAACGCTGCACCGTTAAAAGCACAAATAGACTTTTCACAAGTCGATTTTGTCAGTGATTGTCTGAAAGTTTTATCCAACCCTGCCCGTCTTAAAATTCTCTGTGTCTTGGTCGATGGCGAGCTGAATGTACAGCACATAGAACAACGTACGGATATCCACCAACCCACCTTGTCACAACAGCTGACTGTATTAAGAAACAGCCAGATCGTATCAACACGACGGGAAGGCAAACAGATTTTTTATCAATTCAGTGATATACGGGTGCTAAAAATCATGCAGACCCTATATGAAGTGTACTGCAGCCACGATTGTGATTGATATAACTCCCCTACTTCCAAATCATTTCGGGCAACACAGGTTTTTCAGGGATGCTAAAAGTATTTAACTGATTTGCTCATAGATTCCCCTTGCTTTCTGTTTCACAGGGCGGCCTTTAACGCAGACTCCCGCCATTAAAATGTTAGGTGCAGCATTAAAGTCTGCATGTGCAACATAACTCTATTCGACACCTTCCAACTGTGCTGGAGTGGGTCGGTATTCTTTGCATCAATGCGACAGTATTTATCCAGCTGAACCAAGCGAATTGCATCACAGCCATCTAATTTAGGCTTGAATCTTGGCATCAATCGGCGAAGTTGAACCGCTGTGCCATCAGCTCATTTAAAGAATTCGTTTTTTTAGGTTTGTGCTTATTTTCTTTTAGTCGTGCATGTTGTTTGGTATTAAAAAATTTGGATCATGCAGTAAGATGGCAAAGCTGTTGTTGTAGCGACATGTGTTTGGGCTAGCTACAATCGATGAGGTATTTTTAGATTTTATTGAGTAACAGGGTGATCCAAATGCATCAAGAATGGGACAAACGTTATCGGGAAACACACCATTTATATGGCTCAGAAGCAAATGTATTTATTCAGGACATCAGCCAGCGTTATGTGATTTCTGGCCGTACCTTGGCTATTGCAGAGGGTGAAGGTCGTAATATCCTGTATTTAGCACGTACAGCGCGAGAGAAGCATTTAGCATTTAGTGCCGAGGCGTGGGATTATTCGCAAGTTGCTGTTGAAAATGCCCAGGTATATGCGCAAGAACAAGGAATTGAATTGCAAACCCGGCAGGTCGATTTGACTACAGTGAAATGGCCAGAAGATCAATATGACAACATTCTGTGTGTATTTGGTCATGTCGATCCAGCAACCCGATTAAAAACCTTGCAGGGTGTACGTCGGGCACTAAAAAATCACGGTCATTTTATTGGTGAGGTCTATTCCAAAGCCCAATTTGCTTATAAAACCGGTGGTCCTGGCAACCCTGATTTTCTGTATGATCCTCAGGAGATTTTAGAAGTGTTTCAGGACGATCATATTGTTCACTTTTTTGTCGGAGATGTAGAACGTTATGAAGGACAATTGCATCAGGGCAAAAGCCACGTGATTCAATTTATGATTGAAGTGCTCAAAAAGTGAAGCTAACAATTAAATTATGAGCTGAGTCACTCTCTCATTTATTTATAAAAAATGAGAACCATCTGTTTTTGCAACAGATGGTTCGCTTGATTGATAAGCTTGCGGAGATATCTACCGGTTTAATAGCAGTAGATCGTTACTCTTCTAACAGGCTTCTTAACATCCAGGCTGTTTTTTCATGAACTTCAAGTCTTTGTGTGATCAGATCTGCTGTTGGCTGGTCATTAACTTCATCCACGATGGGAAATAGACTTCGAGCAGTGCGTGCAACAGTTTCATGTGCATTGACCAGCAGGCTGACCATTTCCTCGGCTTTAGGAACACCTTCTACTTCTTTAATGGCAGTTAACTTTACAAATTGTTTATAGGTTCCTGGCGCAGGAAATCCCAATGCCCGAATTCGTTCAGCAATAATATCCAGGGCATTCCATTGTTCGGTATATTGAGTCATAAACATGTTATGTAAGCTATTGAATTGTGGCCCAGTCACGTTCCAATGAAAGTTATGGGTCATCAAATATAAGGTATAACTATCCGCTAGCAGTTTAGATAACCCTTCCACGATTTTGGCACGATCACTATGAGAGATACCAATATCAATTTTCACTGCTTTAGATTCTTTTTTAGAACTCGCCATTTTTGAGACTCCTTGTATTTTAAAGGTATATTTATATTAATTTAGCTCGATCTACTCTCTAAGACCTGAGCAATAGAGACTACGTGTTTTAGCCCTGATAAAGAAATTTTTGAACCGTCGACCCATATTCAAATATTCTGCAGGATATCAGCAAAGCTGCAAACATTAGTATTCTGTTGAGTTATATAAATAACATACATCTTACCAAGATGTATTGAGAATTAACGAGAGTTAATTACGCTCGCACAAATATAAATTATGGCAGCAAAACTTGAGTATGTTTTATAGCTAAGTATGGCTATACGTTTGAATTATTTTCAATTTAAAAAAGTAATTTTCGATAAAATATCGCCATTGATACATACAATGATCAGATATACGCTGAACTTTATACAGTTAGCTTTGGGAAGCATTACTGCTTTTACGCCATGATGATCAAATTCCTTCAATAACTAATTTAGTATGTGTACCGCTATGTATACAATCTGTGACTTTACCGAGGCAGAGTTGTTCCATTTTCGCCCATTGAGCATCTGTAAGCATGTATCTATCCATGATGAAACTATAAACGAAATAGTCTTATTGGCCCAATTCTCAACACACCATAAAAATCAAGTTATGCTTTTTAATAAAATTTATGCCGATTTTCACTGTCATATTGCAGCCTCTTATCTAAGTGTAGGATCGCGAGCTTATTTGACCTCTGTCACCACACGTAGTGGTGACAACCTAATTTAAAATTTTAAAAATTACTCTTGGGTACTATCTTAGTACAGTTATTTATTTTTGATTTTAAACTCAATCCTAATCACCAGACCGCCAATGGCATCTGCCCGGCGGGACTCAATTTTTCCGTGGTATAGATCGACAATTTGCTTAACAATCGATAAGCCTAGACCACTGCCAATAACTGTACTGTTCTGATTCACTCGATAAAATCTTTGAAAAATCAGAGGTATTTGTGCTTCATCCAAACCGATTCCATTGTCCTCGATCTGCACAAAACTATAATTTTCAACACAGCCACAACTAATTTTAATGAGACACGGACGTTCCTGGCTACGATAGATAATGGCATTTTCTAAAAGATTACGGAGCATAATTTCCAATTGATCCATTTGTGCCATGACCAGGGCCGATTCCAGTTGTAACTGTAAGTCAATCTTTGCCTGACGAAGCTGAAAATCCATCATCGCAAGGGTACTTTGAATCATATTAACCAGATCAACCGGGCCTTGAATTTGTTGACCATTGGGTTCTATCCGGGCCAAGGTCAGTAACTGCGTGATCATTCGTGAGGCCTTATCAATGCCAATGATAATGTCCTCTGCTGCTTCTCGTGCCTCCTCAGTAGAACGTGCACTCTGCAAAACTTGTGCATGCAGACGGATCGCCGCCAAAGGTGTACGTAACTCATGGGCTGCATTTGAGGTAAAACGTTTTTCACGTTGCATGCTTTCTGCAACTTCACTCAATAATGTATTTAATGACTTCACCAAAGGTTCGATTTCTTTGGGCACGACAGGGTTGATGGGTTTTAAATGTTCAATCGACTGCTTTTCCAGATTTTGACTGATACTGAATACAGTGGACAAATTGCTACGTACGGTCTGCAAAATCAGCCAAGACAATAATGGTAAAAAAAATGCTGAAACCACTATTAAAAATATTAGCATATCTCTCTGGATATCCTGACGGATGGTCCAGACCTGTGCAATTTGTACTTGTATAGTGTGGGTGCTATCCCAAACCGAATAACTGCGATAGGTTTGATTGTGAATCTTAATCCAGCCAAAGTTGGCTTGCTGAACAAACGGGTGTGTATCCACGCCAACCGAACGATAAATCAACTTGCCATTACGATGCCAAATCTGAAATATAATCTGATTATAATGCTCACCTTGAGCTTTCTCGATGACAGTATGGTCAGGGATTCGCCCTTCCAGTGAACTTGAAGTGGTCGAGAGTAAAGCATGGGCGGTTTCGACCAGTGATTTATCAAATATATTGTTCGCCGTGCGCTGCATTCCCCAGTAGATACAGCCTAGACTACCCACCCAGACAGTGGCGGTGATAACCAGTAAAATCAATGATAGACGCCAGGTCAACGAATAACTGCGGATGAAATTGGCCATCAATAATTTTCATCCATAATATAGCCAAAACCCTGCACTGTACGGACAATGTTTTTCCCAAGCTTGCGCCGTAAATTATGAATATAGACCTGGATCACATTACTGCTTACATCTGCATCATAGGCATAAAATGAGTTTTCTATGCTCTCCCGTGAAATAATCCGGCCACGGTTAAGGATAAAGAGTTCCAGCAAGTGAAATTCTTTCTGAGTTAATTCAACTTCAGTTTGATCTCTCAGTACCTGTTTGGTCGCTTTATTAACTGCAATATTGCCAATCTGAATCAAATCACTCACTTCACCTGAAATACGGCGCAATACCGCTTGAATCCGTGCAATGACTTCATACAAATCATATGGCTTAACTACAAAATCATCTGCTCCTGCATCCAAACCTGAAATACGCTCCTGAATTTTATCCTGAGCAGTCAGAATAATAACGCCTACTTTATTCTTTTTACGGCGCAGTGACTTTAAAACTTCCAATCCATTCCGGTCTGGCAAACCTAAATCAAGCAAAATAAACTGATAATCATAACTCGCCAAAAAATGATAGGCTTGCTCTGCTGTGGTGGCGATATCGACCACAAAATTTGCATGGTCTAAGCCCCGTGCTGTCGCCTTAGCCAGTAAGGCATCGTCTTCAACTAACAATATTCTCACGTCTGAGCTACCCTGTTCCTTAAAATATAGTCAAACATAGTCAAGGACTAATTCGCACTCTGTTAATGTCTTGTTACCAAGCGTGTAACTAGAGCCTAAGTCGGTCAGTTCCGACTTGTAGCGGTCAGTCCGCTCTTGCAATATACGCCTTACCTCACGGTAAGCTGTGTAACGCCTTATCTCAGAGTCGTTTAATCTTGCAAGCACGTTTCTCGCACCATTCCAATCAGCTTGCACAACTTCCCCATTAAAACGGTAAAAGCGATCTCCCTTACGTGTGCCTATTAAAAGCCCATGCAAGAAAGAATCACATTGCGAAGTATATGAAGCATTAACTAGATGTACCGTAGAACCTCTACGGTGAGATACAACATTCAGGGCATCAGCTAATAAACCTTTAACCCATGTATTTAAGCGTCTATTGGTATTTTTGCCATAGCTACGTTTGCTTTGAATTGGAGAAGTTAAATCCTCTGCAACAATCACTTTAGCTTTATTGACTAGCTTGTGACTCGCTGTAAAGATCAGCGTCTTGAGTTTTGCCTTTTGAGTGTCTTGTCGCTTATCTAGCTTCTTTCGACCTAAATTGTTTAGCTCAATTTTCTGCTTCTTGTGTGGCTTTGCCCTCGAAAGCGCTCTTAGCTTGTTTTTATTCTTGTATTTTTGATTCAGGTAATCAGATTCACTTGAGATCAGCTTACCTAAGCCTTGACCATACACAGCACCATCAGAATCTACAAAGACTTCTGAATACCCCTTATCAACACCGATAGTTTCTTGACCACAATCTTGAGTTTCAATCGCATCATAAGTTGAATGAACTTCGATATTTCCATTCCGAAGAATAATCCTTAACGTACCTTGTGGTGCAAATTCCATAGTGGTGCTAAGTGGGATTTTAATGGTTTGTCGAGGTACTAAGCTCGGTACTTTAAGCCAACATTGACCGTTTAACTCAAAGGTTTTACACATATCAGCACGTACAATGATTTGGTTATGCGTGTGATTCACCCCATGTTTAAAATGCTTACGCATCTGACGATGAAGAAAATTATCTGTTGTCCATTCATCCTTTTTAAGAAGGGTGTAAAGCCTTTTTAGCTCTTTATCGCATGTTGTTCTTTTACGAATTGCCTTCTTAACTTTTTCTTTTGCAGCTTCACGATAGGCTTTAATATCACCAATACAATCACGTAGCGTTTCTTTCCATGCGTTTGCTGACACACCGAAGTCACGACCTTCTTTCATCCACCCATCACGAATGGTTCTATCACTGATATTTAAGCCTGAAATAGCACCATATCTAGTCCAAACCTCACCTCTAACACATCCAAGTAAAACAGCTTGTTTTTCAAGCTGCTTATACTTTTCTCGATTCAGATTTCTACAGTGATGAATGCGTGTTAATTTCACAAAGTCATGCCTGGGTTAAGGGATTGGATAATCAATAGATATGGATGCTAATATACCAAGACATTGACTTAAAATAAAAAAAGATAATCATTTAAATCTCTAATAAATATCCACCTTGCCACTACTTAATCGACATAGACAAAATAAGCACTTATGCAAATATTTGTCTATATTTTTAGTTGTAGTTAATTACTCTCATTCTGCCACTTACAAGCCTATATTTATTTCTGTGAAAGCGGCAGGTACTCTGGCCCAAGAAAGACAGAACACCAACCGAATAATGATCATACAAGGCATTGATATATCAGCACTCTACTATATTTTACTCTGCCTTATGATCCTCATGTAAAGGCCATAACTGATGCGAATTCAGCAATAGTAAACTCAAGCTTTCTGCATAATCAATTTTGGCTTGATCAATTCGACCGCGCGCATCAACCAGTTGCTGTGAATGAAGTAACAGTTCATTTAAACTCAATTCACCAAGCTTATATGCTTTTTGCATCAATCCATGTTGTTGCTGTAACTGTGCCAAATTCTGTTGAGCCTGCTCACTCCGTACAGTTGCCGACTCCATCTGCGTAAACCAGTATTGCGTTTCCTGACGCAAACGGTTTTCTACTCGTCCGATCTCAAAATTGGCCTTTTGAGCTTCCGCCATGGCCATACCAGAAGCTATACGCACTTGCCGACTGGCGAGTGGAATTGAAACGCTCACACTCATCAAGTTTTCAACGCCAGACTGTTCACGACTATAGCCCACTCCGACCGTAGGATTAGGTACCCGATTGAGTTGCTCTCTTTTGACTAATGCATCTTGCTGTGCTGCCTGTGTTTTAACCAGCTCAAGCTCATGGTTGGCAGACAAAACCTGCTGTATCCATTCAGTCTGTGTATATTCGAGTGGGCGAATTTTGATGACATCACTGCTCCAGTGTTCTGGAATGTTTCCCTGATAATCACGTGACAATAACTGCTGTGCTTGATAGTAAGCCGTTTTAGCCTGCATATATTGCTCTTCGATTTGCCGTGATTCATTGCTGAGCAGAATCAGTTCCAGTCGTGGGGCATCTCCAGCACGAATACGCTGCTGGGTCATTTGCATATAGTGCTGTATTCTTGCCTGCTGTTCCTCTATGCGCGTCAATTGCAAAGCACTGCGTATATAGGCAAACCACTGATTCAGCAAAGTTTTGGCAACTTCATGTTTGGCATCTTCATATTTTAATTCTGCAATACTCATCCCTCGTTGCGCCAAATCCTGATCCAGCCGGTATTTGCCAGGCAAACGAATCTGCTTTTCAACACCAAAGTTCGGCTCATAACTATTAGACTTTGTTTGACCATCCTGGGCGTCGGTGTTACGAAGCTGCATCCCCGCACGCACGGTCCAGGGATGACCCAGTTTTAGCCCCTGTCCTGCAAAATTGGCATAGTCCTGATCCGAAACTGCTGACCGAACAGTTGGATGCTGTGACAAGCTCTGTTTGACCGCATCAAGTGGCGGCAAGACCTGATCCAAAGCGGGTTCCGCGGATACGACAGAAGTCATCATCACACAACAGCCCAAGCCCAGTAAACGTAAGGCTTTACCCAGCAAATGGGGTTGAGTCGCTATCTCTGGTTTCATTCGTTCACTTCTCCTTGACCAGCATAACCCGATGTTATGGTTGGTAATACCCAATAGAAACAGTCACTTGATTTAAATTTCTTTTGGATATGGGCTAAAACTAAAGGCACAGTTGCGAGGGGTAAAATCAACAGAATCAAATTACGCTCAGTTGCACCCCTAATTTTTTCTTGAATGTTGCGATAATGTTGGCGGCTGCCGAAACCTTGTGCCGGGATACAGGTACATCCTGTCACAATCTCGGGAATGAGCCATAAATGGCTCATTAATTCTTCCGCAATATCACTGGAGATGTTGATAGAGAGTTGGCACATTTCAGACATGAGTATCTCGCACTAAACCAAATTGTTTGAACAAGTTAGGAAGTAAAATCAGCGTCAGTAAGGTGCAGGAAATTAATCCACCAATCACCACGATCGCCAATGGACGCTGAATTTCAGCACCTGGCCCAGTGGTAAAGAGCAACGGAATTAAGCCCAAAGCCGCGATACTTGCAGTCATCATTACTGGACGTAAACGTCGCATCGCCCCCTCACGAACCACTTCTTCAATTGCAACGCCGCGTGAAATGAGCTGGTTAAAATAACCAATCATCACCAAACCATTCAGTACGGCAATCCCCATTAATGCAATAAACCCGACAGAAGCAGGCACCGATAAATATTCATCGGTAATGGCTAAGGCTACGACTCCCCCAATTAAAGCAAAGGGAATATTCACAAAAACCAGTACTGCCTGACGAACAGACCCTAAAGTTGTAAAGAGCAGGAAGAAAATCATAGTCAACGCTGCAGGGACAACCAGCATCAGACGCGCTGCTGCACGTTGTTGATTTTCAAATTGGCCACCCCATTTCAATGAATAGCCGGCCGGTAATTCAACTTTCTGGGCAACCTGCTGTTTTGCTTCCTCGACAAAACCAACCAGATCCCGGTCACGCACATTGGCACGGACAACGGACATTCTTGAAGCATTTTCCCGGTCAATTTTGACGACGCCTTCAGTCTTGACCATTTCTGCTAAAGAAGACAACGGTACAGCCGCTGAGTTTGCAACAGGTAAATTCATGTTCGCGAGGGCAAAACTGGATTGTCCCAGACGTGGATCACCTTTCATCATCAATGGAACTGGTCGCCCCTGTTCAATAATCGAACTAATCTGCTGCCCTTCAATGAGCATTTTGAGTTGTGCCTGTATGCTTTGGCTATCTAGCTGATTGCGGACAGCCATATCACGACGAATACGTAATTCCTGATATTGCACCCCAGAATTTTCCAAAGTCATGACATCTTCGCTGCCTTTGATCCCTTGTAGAACGGTAGAGATTTGCTTAGACAGCTGATTCAGCTGGTCTAAATCGGTACCAAAAATTTTGACGGCCAAATCTCCACGTACACCCGATAACATTTCTGAAGTCCGCATTTCAATAGGCTGACTAAAGGTGAGATTGACCCCAGGAACATCGGCCAATACATGGCGAATTTTGGCTAAAATCTGCTCCTTACTTTGTCCCTGCCACTGATCTTGCGGTTTCAAAATGACAAAGCTATCGGTTTCATTTAAGCCCATAGGGTCAAGGCCCAGTTCATCCGAGCCGGTTCTTGCCACAATGCGGGCCACTTCTGGAACTTGTTTTAGAATTCTTCTTTGAATGTCCAGGTCAAGTGCAATCGAATTTTGCAGGCTGATCGATGGCATTTTTTCCAACTGCAATATGGTGTCACCTTCATCCATTGTTGGCATAAAAGACTTACCAATGAGTGGAAAAATGAGTGCAGCAACCACCAAAGCACCTCCGGCCAAAGCATAAACACGTTTCGGATGGGCTAAACTTGCATTTAACACCTTGCTATATGCCTGTTCCAGCTTAGCAACAATATACGGCGTGTGATGTGCTTGAGATTTCAAGAAATAAGAACACAGCACCGGAATAATCGTTAATGAAAAAATCAGTGAGCTCGACAATGCAAAGACAATGGTCAGTGCCACTGGAGAGAAAAGCTTCCCTTCCAGACCTTGCAACGTCATTAACGGAATGAAGACCAGCATAATAATGATCATTCCTGCTGTCACAGGTACCGCCACCTCACAAACTGCACGATAAATGACGTTCAGCGGGGGTAAAAACGAACGGTGTTTGGACTCGTGTGCATCTGCCAGTTGCATTTCGATATTTTCAACCACCACAACCGCCGCATCGACCAGCAAACCAATGGCAATGGTTAAACCACCCAATGACATCAGGTTGGCACTTAATCCAAACTGACGCATCATTAAGAAAGTACTCAACGCAGATAAAGGTAAAATCGCAGCAACAACCAAAGCGGCTCTTAAATTGCCTAAAAACAACAGCAATAAAATCAGGACTAATACAATCGCCTCGACCAAGGTTTTACTCACGGTATGAATGGCACGATTCACCAGTTCACCACGGTCATAAAAAGGCTTGATCGTAACGCCCTGGGGTAAGTTTTTCTCAATGTCATGCAAATGTTCACGCACACTTTGCACAACCTGACGTGCATTGGCGCCTTTTAAGGTGAGGACAATCCCTTCAACAGCTTCACCCTGACCATTTTCGGTTACCGCTCCGTAACGGGTAAGGGCACCGGTATGAACATCGGCGACATCCTTCACTTGCACCAGCGTCCCCTGATGATTGGAAACAATAATCTCACCCAGCTCTTGTAAATTGGTGACACGACTATCACTACGAATCAGTAATGATTCTCCATTTTCATTCAGACGACCCGCACCGTCACTTACATTATTTAATTCAATTGCTTGTTTTAACTGATCAAGAGATAGACCTCTCGACGCCAGAGCATCCAGGTTGGGTGTCACTTCAAAGGTACGTGCCAAACCACCTAGGACATTGACATCCGCTACCCCTTCAATTTTTCTGAGCTGTGGACGGACGACCCGATCGAGCAAGGTTCGTTTTTCCATATCACTCATAGGACCATGTAAAGTGAACATAAAAGATTCACCTAATGGTGTCGTCATAGGCGCAATCCCGCCTGATGCATTGCCAGGCAGAGCTGACATGACTCCAGTCAAACGCTCATTGACCTGTTGCCTGGCCCAATAAGGATCTGTCCCTTCTGCAAAATCCAGGGTAATGATTGCAATGGCATATTTAGATTGTGAACGTAGTACAGTTTGATGAGGGATTCCCAACATTTCCTGTTCTATCGGTACCACAATACGGCTTTCCACCTCTTCTGGCGTCATGCCAGGAGATTTCATCACAATTTGAACCTGTGTGCTTGATACATCCGGAAAGGCATCAATCGGTAATTTTGTAAATGCCAAATAACCCGCAACACTGATTGCCATACCCAATAACAGCATTAGGATTCGTTGACTCAGTGAAAATGCAATAATACGTTTTAACATGTGCCTAACCTCAATTCACCGCAGTGCTACTGCTGGCAGGTGGTGCCTGCTCTGCACCGAAACCTGACCAAACGGCTTTTAGACGTTCGACACCCCTCACAGCAACTTGAATTCCAGGTTTTAATGCATTTCCAATCACATGACTTTGCTGCTGGTTCGCCCCCACCAATTCCACAGGCGTTGCCACGAAACCATTTTGGTTCTTGATAAAAATGAAGTGCTTGTTATCTTTTAAAGTTAAGGCAGTACTCGGTATTACCCATGCGGTTTTTGTTGTCGGGTTATGGCTTTGAATATTCGCTTTAACAAACTGTTGTACTTTTAAACAGTTATCCTTGGCCTGCATTTGGACTAGAACATTTTGAGATTGCGTATTGCCTGAAAGTGCTGGTGCAATTTGTTGTACCAGCCCGGTAATTTCACATCCCTCAACTTTGACCAAATCGCCAATCTGGATATATTTGCTATCCGCTAAAGGGGCTTGCAACATTAATTGCAAAGGTAGATCACTATTCACCAACTGACCCAGTACTGCGCCGGTTTCTACATATTGACCTGCGGATACCTGTAAACTTTCTACACTACCTCTGGCGGGACTTTTAACATACACCACGGGATTCAGTCCCTGACTACTACTTCCTCCCATAAACTGCAACATGCGTTGCTTGGCACTCAGATCAATATTCAGTCGTTGCACTACATTCTGGGCTTCCTGTACACGTTTTTCAGCAATAATCCCTTCAGCATATAAACTGCGTTCACGTGCCAAATTTTGGCTGGCCAATTGCAGTTGTGCACGAATTTGTAAAATTTCATTTTGAATCTGAATTAAATCAGGGCTATGAATGGCCAGTACAGGACTGTGGAAACCCACTTCGGCTAAAGGTTGCACCAGTACCTGTTGCACTATCCCCGCTACAGGACTGGTTAAAACCACTTTACTTTGAGGTGACCACTGCGCTTGCCCCTGCAAAGTCAGTGCGAGTTGTACATCTCTTGTCGCTTGTCCTAAAGTTTGTAATTGAATACCTGCTTGTTGAATCTGTGTGGGCGAAATTAAAATCTGGTTACCAGACACATCTATTGTCTCTGTTTCATTGGTGACTACATTTTGTGTCTTTGATTTTTCCGTTTTATTTTTATTTAGTAGTAAACTGCTGCCCCACCAAATTCCTAAAATCACCAAGGCCAATGTGCAAATACTGATAAATAGTTTTTTATTTCGTAATACACTCACTTGCTGACTCACTGATCTACCCTCAAAAATATTTTCACTCAGGGTAAAATCAAGTTCTTAAGATCTAATTAAATTTGAAAATTCAATTTTTTCGAGGCTTGAGCAAATGTTGGGTCGTAAAACTGTAGAAGTAGAAATTATCAAAGATGCCTTAAAGATTGCCCAGGCAAAAAGTACATATCGCAGATGCCCTTATTGCTACCCGGCGATACCCCACAGAACAATTGACATACTCGCCCCACCTACGCAAAAGGTGAGCTAGTACAACTCTAGTCCTTCTCTTTTTCAAGTCAATTGCTTATCCGCTATTCAGGTTAGTAAAAGATATTTAAATAAAATCCCTACAATGTAGGAAAAATTCTTCCATATACTTTACTTTCTGAACTTTAATCATTATTTTTTAAAAGCAAAATTAATCATGCACGATTTTAATCTGAATTAATTCAGATTAAAATCAACTACTTATATAGATATTTTTTATTTTTACTTTATTATAAAAATTATTAGGCTAAATTAAAATCAAAACTCAGAGGTGGATCAGGAAATTTGAACAACACCTATAAGTGATATTTTGCTCCCCAAATGATGTTATAAACATCGATATAAGGAGTATTTTATGGCACGTAGACCAAGAAGAAATCATTCAAATGATTTTAAAGCTAAGGTAGCACTTGCTGCGATTAAAGCAGAAAAAACACTTGCTGAATTGAGTGCTGAATTTGATGTTCATCAAAACCAAATTATCGACTGGAAAAATCAATTGATTTCGGCTTCCTCGCAAGCCTTCGATCAATCAAAAGCTCCAGCAGAACCACCCATTGATCTAAAAAAACTACATGCAAAAATCGGTGAGCAGGCATTAGAAATTGATTTTTTAGAAGGTGTGTTGAAGAAACTGGGCCGCTTCAACCACAAAAGTTAATCGACGACTCACTTCAGATTTCAGTATCTAAGCAAGCTAAGCTACTGAAAGTCTCCCGTGGTTGTTATTACTATCGCCCAAAACCTGTGAGTGCATCAGATCTGAAGC
>NZ_JBIQOC010000024.1:0-6331 GCF_044130295.1 Acinetobacter uliginosus
CGACTCACTTCAGATTTCAGTATCTAAGCAAGCTAAGCTACTGAAAGTCTCCCGTGGTTGTTATTACTATCGCCCAAAACCTGTGAGTGCATCAGATCTGAAGCTGATGCGCTGTATTGATGAATTACATATGCAATACCCTTTTGCAGGTAGCCGGATGATGCGTGATTTATTGAACCGTCAAGGACATCATATAGGACGACGTCATACACGTACTTTAATGAAAAAAATGGGCATTAATGCGTTATATCGTAAACCAAATCTAAGTCAGGTCAATCAAGCTCACCGTAAATATCCATATCTGCTCAAAGGATTGAATATTCAACGGAGTAATCAAGTGTGGGCAACGGATATAACATATATCCCTATCTATGGCAAAAGGCTTTGTCTACTTATGTGCTGTGATTGATTGGTACAGCCGTAAGGTGCTTGCGCATAGAGTATCGATTAGTATGGAGGTTGCATTTTGTATAGAAACATTAAATGAAGCTATTGAAAAATATGGTCGACCTGAAATCTTTAATACAGACCAAGGCAGTCAATTTACCAGTGATGCGTTTATTGAAGTGTTAAAATCAAATGACATCCAAATCAGCATGGACGGTAAACTTGCGCAGTATACTGCTCATAGGTCGATAATGTGATGATTGAACGATTATGGCGGAGCGTTAAATATGAGGAGGTTTATCTCAAAGCCTACAGCAATGTTTTGGATGCGAAGAAGCAATTAAACGCATATTTTGAATTTTATAATTTGAAACGACCTCATTCGAGTCTGGACAAAATGACTCCAGATGAGTTTTACTATGACCAGCTACCACAACAAAATAAGGTAGCTTAACTGAGCAGAATATCACTTATAAATAAGCTTTTAGTTGTTCAAACAAGTGGAACCACCTCTGCATCAGGGTTAAGTATATCTAGTGAATAGAATTTTTGGTCTCTAAGCACTTTTTAAAGGGAACATCATCGACTCAGATCCCTATTTGCAACAGTGCCATTAATCATATAAAGCATTAGATATAAATTACTCCTGCCTTTTATGAAGGTGAAAAGCACTGCTTTGTAGATGGAGGGATTCTATTTTTGAGGAGGTTTTAAATTCCTCATTTAATAGAGAGAATGTACTTTTAAATCAACTGGATTAAAACTGCGGTTTAACCACTACTAAAATCACTACTGCGAGTAAAATAATCGTTGGCATTTCATTAAAGAAACGCCAAAACTTATGTGATTTGTAATGCGGGTTTTCCATCAGTTTTTTACGGTAATAACCACAAACAAAATGGTAAATCACCAGTAAGCCCACTAATCCAACTTTCAGGTAAAACCAGAGTGCTTCATGGTAATGCCGAGTTGCATCACCCCAATCCACTAAAAAATGCGCTGTGATGAGAGTGGCAAGCATTGACGGCCACATGATGCCACGGTACAACTTGCGTTCCATAATTTGGAAACGCTGATGACTCGTGCCATCTTCACTCATCGCATGATAAACATATAAACGTGGCAGGTAGAACAATGCCGCGAACCAACAAACGACTGCAATAATATGTAATGCTTTTACCCACAAGAAAGCATCAGAAGGAGCATCCATCCATTCACCCTTTTAAAGGGCAGTGTGGCAGAAGTTGATCATCCATGGCTGAATGATCAACACTTCTTAGCTTAGCCTTCCTATTTTTTGAAAACAAGAAGACAGGCATTTACACCGCCAAAACCGAAACTGTTACTCATCACAGTATTCAATTTTGCATCACGTTTTTCAAGTACGATATCAAATCGTTTTGCGCCTTCATCCAGTTCAGTCACGTTGATGTTTGGTGCAATAAAGTCATTTTTTCATCATCAATACTGAATAAATCACTCATATAGGCATACGATACGGATACAGTCCATTCAGTTTCGCTGACTGTAAGCGTCATGTGTTCACAGCTCATTAGCCATTGCGTAGTGATCCTGAAAACAGCCAGTTTTTACGTCCCATGCATGGGTATTTGTAGTCATGAATTAAGTCCCCATTTATTTTTAAGTGGGAACTTAATTAAGGCTTATCGGATAGCTTGGTAAAGTGTGTTCACTAGAGAGGTTGCTACAATCCTTTTTGGGGAAAGAATTAGTTCATTAGAAAGTGATGATTCAGTGGAATGAGCTTAGATAGTGGCAGTCCGAACCGATTAGGTATCTAAATTAGGAAGGAATTGTTTTACATAATACTTAAAAATAGATTATCTTATTCTTAATTAAATAAGATAAGCAAAATACAGATGCAAACATTTTTATTAGGAAAGAGGGCTCTTTCCGTTCTTGTAGTGCTTATTACATTAATCTTATTTTTGGTTTATGTCCTATTGCGTACAGGACCTTTTGCACCTGTCAAGGTCACTCTGATACAAGTTCAGTATAAATCCATTCAGCCTAGTCTATTTGGTATAGCGACTGTTGAAGCTCGTCATAATTACAAGATTGGTCCCACAACGGCAGGTCGTCTTAAAAACCTTCGAGTCGATATAGGAGATGCTGTACAAGCTGGACAACTTTTAGGGGGAATGGATCCCGTTGATTTAGAAGAAAAAATACTTGCGCAACGTGCCATTATCCAAAAAATCATCTCTCAGCAACAAGATATTCAAATTCGTCAAAAGTTTGCACAGCAACAAGTTCAACGCTATCAGCAACTCACCAAAATCAATGCCACCAGTCAAGAGTCACTCGCCATTAAGCAGCAGGAACTTGATCTTGCTACAACGGCACTTGGCTCAATGCAGCAAGAACTTAATAAAGCCCGTGCAGACCTCAATACACTACAAGCCCAGCGCGACAATTTAAATTTAATGGCAACAGCACCAGGTATAGTCACAGCCCGTTATGCAGAACCTGGCTCTACTGTAGTTGCAGGGCAAACCGTATTGGAAATTGTAGACCCGAAGTCTATTTGGTTGAATACACGCTTCGATCAATCTAGTGCGATTGGCTTAGCCTCAGGTTTACCTGCGCAAATTCATTTACGCTCGCGTCAAAGTAGCACACTTTCAGGTCAAATCTTATGGGTAGAGCCTCGTGCAGATGCTATTACCGAAGAAATCTTAGCCAAAGTAGTCTTTAGTCAACAACCTAACCCTCTACCCCCTTTAGGCGAATTAGCAGAAGTGACAATTAAACTAGCACCACTGTCTCGCAGCCTTGCTATTCCAAATGCTGCTATTCACCGCATCAATAACCAAGTCGGTGTCTGGAAAGTGACAGATCAAAAACTACAATTTATTGACATTAAACTAGGTAGCTCTAATTTAGAGGGTGATGTTCAAGTACTCGATGGTCTATCAGAAAATGATCAAATCGTTTTATATAGTGAAAAACCACTTAATGCGAAAAACCGTTTGCATATTGTAAAAAATCTTGCAGGAACATCTGAATGATTAGCTTAGCCGGTCGGGATATATTCCAGTCATGGGGTAAGTTTGTTTTTACTGGTTTTGGACTTGGCTTGTTGATCGGCGTGACTCTAATTATGGCGGGTGTCTACCGTGGTATGGTGGATGATGCCAAAGCATTATTGAATAACAGTGGAGCCGACCTTTGGGTTGTGCAACAAGATACGCTTGGTCCATATGCCGAATCCTCTAGTGTGCGTGATGATTTATATCGTAGTATCAGGAACATACCTGGTGTGGCACATGCCTCAAATATTACTTATCTGACCACACAAGTTCATTACAAAGATAAAGATATCCGTGCGATGGTGGTTGGAATCCATACAGGTGAACATGCCTGGAATAATTTAGGCTGGCCACCTTACCTTTTAGCGGGACGTCAATTGACTCGAGGGCACTATGAAGCTGTTGTAGACATCACTTCAGGACTTAAATTAGGTGATCGCATCAAAATCCGTCGTAATTATTTTACTGTAGTAGGATTGACTCGACGAATGGTGTCATCAGGTGGTGACCCGATGATTTTTATTCCGATTAAAGATGCACAACAAGCCCAATTTCAAAAAGATAATGCGGCAATTTTACAAGACCGCCGACGTACCGCACAAAATCCAATTTACAATCGGCCTGCTTATCCAGATTTATTAGACAGTGTTCTGAGTGCTCAAACCAGCAATCGTTATGTAAATGCAATTTTAGTCCGTCTTAAAACTGGTACTTCCGCAGAAGATACTGCTGCACACATCCAACGTTGGCAGCAACTGACTGTCTACACGCGTCTTCAAATGGAACATATTTTAATTAGCAAGATGATTGCAACGTCAGCAAGGCAGATTGCGATGTTTTTAGTAATTTTGGCTTTGGTGAGTGCGGCAATTGTGGCATTTATTATTTATACACTCACCATGGATAAAATTCGAGAAATTGCAGTTTTGAAACTAATTGGAACACGCAACCGAACGATTGCCTGGATGATCTTACAGCAAGCTCTCTCACTTGGTCTAATTGGATTTACTATAGGTAAAATCACCTCAACCTTTGCTGCGCCATATTTTCCAAAGTATGTATTATTGATTCCTCAGGATTCTATTCTTGGATTTATTGCTGTGATGTTGATTTGTATGTTGGCAAGTCTAGTAGCTATTCGTATGGCATTACGTATTGATCCAGCCGAAGCAATTGGAGGATAACACATGACCCACGGAATTTTAATTGAGGGTTTAAAAAAACGTTTTGGGCAAGGTGATAATGCTTTTTATGCATTAAAAGATGTCAATATGTGGGTGGATCCAGGAGAAGTTGTTGGACTGATTGGTCCGTCAGGTTCAGGTAAAAGTACCTTATTAAAATGTTTAGGCGCTGTGATTGATCCCACTGAAGGACGTATGACTTTAGGGAATGAAGTGATTTTTGATCAACACTGGTTAGTAAAAGATTTAAACGCATTACGACGTGACAAAATTGGTTTTATGTTCCAAACACCTTATTTGATTCCTTTTTTGAATGTTTTAGATAATGTTGCGCTATTACCTATGCTGGCAGGTGTTCCTAATAACATAGCACGTGCAAGTGCTTTAGAAATTTTAACGGCTTTAGATGTTCAGCATCGTATTCATGCCATGCCTGGGCAATTATCAGGTGGTGAACAACAACGTGTAGCTATTGCACGCGGCTTGATTAATAAGCCACCTGTCATTTTGGCAGATGAGCCAACGGCACCTTTAGACAGCGTTCGTGCCATGACTGTAATTCGTTTGTTGCACGAAATGGCGGAAAAATTTCAAACAGCAATTATTGTTGTTACACATGACGATAAAATTATTCCGACTTTCCAGCGACTGTATCATATTCGTGAGGGAATAACGTATGAAGAAAAAGGAGAAGGTCGTAGTTTCTAAAAGCTTAGAAATTTAAAGTATTTTATCTAGTTGATAGATTTAGATTAATAGCTTAATTTTTTCAATAAGCTGAATAAATTTTCTTTTTATTGCGTTGTTTTAAGTGGTATTCATCTGCTTTGGATAAACGAATAGTTTTTATATTTTTACGATGATATGTAATTGAACCAAATGTCTTGATTCCTCAAATTTGATTTTTAATTCTTGACTTGATATATCCACGAACAGCATAGAATTTTGTTTTTAAGCCTTCTACCAAATGCTCAATCATTTTAATGTCTGCTGTATGTTCATTAGGTAAAGCTGTACTGACAATCTTGCCTGACTGACTCATGATTAAATGCAGCTTACAGCCAAAGAACTAGTCCATTGAGCTTTTACCGCGTGTTGCAATGGTAGATATTTATACCGTTGAATACGCTGATTTTTGCATACAGGCAGCGTAGTCGATCGATCCATAAATAATAATTGCTCTGATAATCTTTCATCAAGGCAAAATGTAAAGCATACAGTGCCAATCGATGTGCTCTGATGAGATAAACTATCCGTTGTTAACAAGGTAAATATCTAAAGAGTTGACCGTGATTTTGCTTTAATGAAAAGAATAAAGCTTTGAGATTATGGAAATACGAAAATTTATACTAAATGGCAATAAACACGATTTACGAAACTTTTAATTGAGAGGATCGTATTTTAAAAATTGCCAATAAGTTACTTCGATTTTTGAAAAAAGTCATCAATCATGCAGAAGAAATATGTAAAATCAAACATGGTTTCTGAAAGCGTAGGTTGTGTGGTAACTCCCTAATAGTATGTAGCCACCTTTTTTTTAAGCCAATTTCTTATCCACAATTCAGGTTATATTGATTTAAAAAGAGTATAAATCCTATGAAATTTATCTCTGTACACGACAAATTTCATAGGATCCTTGTCCTATCAGGCTTTTTCTTTCTTAAAATTGCTAGCACTTTCTTAAATTCTTCTTTTTTTCCAAAACCA